>NZ_CAWQOY010000067.1:0-2938 GCF_963896525.1 Nodularia sp. LEGE 04288 | reverse complement strand
AGATTGAAAAATGCTGGTCTTGGTTAAAAAGTCGAATCCGCAAACAGTTAGACCAGTTTGATTGTTTACGAGATGCCATTGAGGATGTCTTGCATTTTGCGTCCTAACCTCCTTGGCGGTTGCTATAAATAGGATGAGTAATCTTTGCGACACTAATATCATCAGTGAATTAACTCGCCCGATTCCAAATGCAGGGGTGATAGCATGGAGTGGCACTGTGACATCTATTAATTTAAGTGTTATTACAATTGAGGAAATTTATTATGCTTTAACAGCAAAGCCTAATTCTAGAATCCAGAATTGGTTTGAAATCTTTCTGATAAGTCACTGTAAAATTTTCCCTATTACTTCAGAAATTGCCAAGTCTGCGGGTGAATTGAGAGGTATTTTGAGGACTCAAGGTAAACCGCGATCACAAGCTGATATACTTATTGCCGCAACAGCTAAAATACATTCCATGACTCTTGTTACTAGAAATATTAAGGATTTTGATGGTTGTGGGATATCTACACTGAACCCATTTATTTAAATATTTCTCTGATCTCAGGAGTGCGATCGCCTTTACAAAAGTTTTAATCATTTTTTGGGTATTTTACGAAAAATGCCCTCAGATTTTAGTAAATCCAGGGAATTTCCAAGTTTATCAGCTCATTAGCTTTATCGCATAGTCACAAACTCTTCGGCAGAACTAGGATGAATACCTACTGTGGCATCAAAGTTAGCTTTAGTAGCACCCATTTTAACTGCGATCGCTTTTAAGTTTTTGAATGACTCCTATGATAGCCTATATGCTATCATATCCACATGGCGATTAAAATTGTAGTTGATACCAGCGTTTTTATTAGTGCGCTGATTAGCTCTCAAGGTTCCAGTAGAGAACTCATTCGACGCTGCTTGAAAGGTGAATATCAGCCTTTGATGGGAAATGCTTTATTTTCTGAGTATGAGTCGGTCATTCAACGATCAGAAATTATTGCTAAATGCCCTTTAACTAGTGAAGAAATTTCTGCTTTACTTGCATCACTGATGAGCGTAAGTAAATGGATTTATATTTACTACTTATGGCGACCTAATTTAAAAGATGAAGCTGACAACCACTTAATTGAATTAGCAGTTGCTGGAAATGCTCAAATTATTGCCACGCATAATGTCAAAGATTTCCAAAATGCTGAATTGTTATTTCCTAACTTATCAATATTAAAACCCGAAGCAGTTATTAGGAGTTAAACAACAATGGCAACTTTAACTATTCGTTTACCAGACGACAAGCACAACAGATTAAAAGAACTTGCTCAAGCCAAAGGTATAAGTATCAATAAGCTGATTGAAGAACTTTCTACTATCGCTCTAGCGGAATTTGATGCCAATACAAGGTTTAAAGCAATGGCCGCAATGGGTAACTCAGAAGAAGGCTTAATAATACTAGCTAAACTTGATGCTCAATTGTAGGATAGCAAAAAATCATAGATAGCAATGCCCTCAGATTTTAGTAAATCTAGGGCATTTTCAGGTTGATTAACGCATAGTTACAAACTCTTCGGCAGAACTAGGATGAATACCTACTGTGGCATCAAAGTTAGCTTTAGTAGCACCCATCTTAACTGCGATCGCCACTCCTTGTATAATCTCCGCAGCGCTGGTTCCTACCATGTGCGCCCCCACTACCTGATCGGTATTTTGATCAACCACTAATTTCATCATGGTTTTTTCATCTTTACCCGGTAAGGTATAGTACATCGGTCGAAAGCGACTGCGATAAACTTTCACCGCATCACCATATTTTTCTCTGGCTTCGGCTTCAGTTAAACCCACAGTTGCAGCTTCTGGTGTGGTAAAGATCGCTGTCGGTACATTTTCATAACTCATGGTGCGAGACTTGTTACCAAACACAGTATCTGCCAAGGCGCGACCTTCATTAATCGCCACAGGAGTTAAATTAATGTTATCTGTACAATCTCCCAGTGCATAGATATTGGCTTCACTGGTTTGACTGTATTTATCAACGACAACTGCACCATTCTCATCTAGCCGAACTTTGGTGTTTTCCAAACCTAATTTTTGCGTGTTGGGTTTGCGCCCTGTGGCTGCCAAACTGACTGCATCAACAATTACCGTTTCCTCAGAATCATCATTGCGGCGAACTGTCACCTTCAAGCCTGTGTCATTCTTCTCAATGGCAATTATTTCGCTATTGTTGAGAATCTTAATGCCGTGGTTACCCATTGCTTGCTGAATTTCAGTCTGCAAATCTTCATCGAAACCACGTAAAATTTTGTCATGACGAATGACTTGGGTGACTTCGCTTCCTAGTCCGTTGAGGATACAGGCAAATTCTGAACCAATGTAACCTCCCCCCAAAATTACTAGGCGCTGGGGTTGTTCTTTCAGGTGGAAGATATCATCGGAGGTAATGGCGTATTCAATTCCGGGAATTTCTGGCTTTACGGGATACCCACCCACAGCAATTAAAATCTTGTCGGCGGTGACTTGGCGATCGCCTACTTGAACCGTGTGAGCATCAATAAATTTACCGTATCCCTCAAAGACTTCAACTTTGGACTTATCCAGCATCCCTTTATAAATGCCATTCAGGCGAGTCACTTCATTATTGACCGCCGTAATCATTTTTTCCCAATCTAGAGAACTCTTGACTGCACTCCAGCCGTATCCTTGGGCATCTTCAAACAAGTCAGGAAAATGGGAAGCATAGACCATTAACTTTTTAGGGACACAGCCACGATTTACGCAGGTTCCGCCTAGTCGGTCAAACTCAGCAACCCCTACTTTTGCTCCATATTCCGCAGCCCGTCTGGCGGTTGCAATCCCACCAGATCCGGCACCAATTACAAATAAGTCGAAATCGTAACTCATGTGTCCCTCAAGTTTTAAATTTTCAATATGGCTACTGGGAACTGGGGAAGAGGCAGAGGGGCAGGGG
>NZ_CAWQOY010000066.1:0-89560 GCF_963896525.1 Nodularia sp. LEGE 04288 | reverse complement strand
AAATCAGCCTTGGCTATTCTCGCTAAAAACCTGCTTTTATTGAGAATGGACAACGTAGGTTTAAGGCTTCGCGATTTGGAGAGCGATCGCTCTCGCAAATGTTAAGAAAGATCCGGGTAATGCATAGCCGCAAGCGAGGAGGGGAACCGGGAATTGGTGTTACTCAATTAGTGCGTATTCACGGCTGGATTCTATTAGTGGTTGTTGTCCCCGCAGTACGGAATTA
Organism: Nodularia sp. LEGE 04288; assembly: GCF_963896525.1. Classification (NCBI taxonomy): domain Bacteria; kingdom Bacillati; phylum Cyanobacteriota; class Cyanophyceae; order Nostocales; family Nodulariaceae; genus Nodularia; species Nodularia sp. LEGE 04288. The sequence goes on along the minus strand of NZ_CAWQOY010000066.1, from coordinate 89,334 downwards.
TCATTGAATTTCTGTCGCTGATCTATGGGTTGGGGATTTAGCCAATCGGATTCTTTTATTTGTCCACTTTGGCTGTAAGCTGAAAGCGCATTTTGATAACAGACTGCTCTAACATCGGCTGCGGAAATTCCCCGTTCTAGCATTAATTGGGCGGTCTTGGGTACGGCTAGAGGGTCACTGACTCCCCAATCAGCACTACTATCTACGATGATGCGACGAATGTTATCACGTCCTGCTTCACTAAGGCTGCCATAATGACGGACAATTTCTACCATGCGGGCATTTCCCATTTTTGTGTGGGGGTAAATTGTGAATGCTGCCCAAAAGCCCCGTTCTAAGACTTCTTCTACTGTCTCTTCATTGTTATGGTCTACAATTACTTGCGATGGTTCTAAACCATGTTCAATACAGACATCCATGCTGCGACTTGTACCCGCTTTTTTGTCGCGGTGGGGTGTGTGAATCATCACCAACATATCTAGTTCTTTGGCTAGTTGTAGTTGGCGGCGGAAGTATTTATCTTCGGCTGGGGTCATGTCATCGTAACCAATTTCACCGATCGCAACTACACCTTCTTTACAAGCATACAGGGGCAATAGTTCCATGACTTGTTCGGCTAGGGCTTCGTTATTGGCTTCTTTGGAGTTTAACCCCATTGTGCAGTAATGCTTGATGCCAAACTGAGCGGCTCGGAATCTTTCCCAACCGACTAAGCTGCTGAAATAATCCTGGAATGAACCAATATTGGTGCGGGGTTGTCCTAACCAGAAAGCTGGTTCAATGACTGCGACTATACCTGATGCGCGCATTCTTTGATAATCGTCGGTGGTGCGCGAACTCATGTGAATGTGGGGGTCAATAAACATGATTTTATTAGTGTTAATACTGGTAAATTAGAGTAAATTAGTTACTCTGTTCCTCAATTACGAATTACGTAGCTTGCTTCTCGCCCTTGGCGAGTATTACGAATTACGAATTACGAATTACGAATTATTGACTAATTGCCAAAGTTCGACGGGGACTGCACGGTTAGCTCTGTGGCGTTCGTGGGCATAGTCCATTAACATCCTTGCTAGGTCACGGTTAGCGCGAATATCAAGACCCTGAATTAAATGCAGAGGACTGCCGACAAACAAGGCTTTCAGCACCATTTGATTCCATGCCAGTGTGTCAAAATACTGGGCTGGGTAGGGATTTCTTAAGGCGATCGCATCGAAAACTGCAATCATATTACTGCGGACTCCCTCAGCAGCGCGTTTTTGTAGTTGTTCTGAGTATGGTAGCAGAGGTAAAGCTTGATATAGAGCTACTAATTCTCCGCCATCGGCAGTTGTGAAGACTTGCTCTAACGCCTGTAAATATTTTTCTGTCTGATTTTGTGGGAGAGCCAATACTAATAATGTGCGAGCGGCTTGATCCACACTCCAATGACCGGGACACCAACCAACTTGCATGACTGAAGCAGCTTTTAAGTCTTTTGGGTTGAGTTCTAGCGGCTGTTTACCTGTATAGCGGGAGACTGCACTGAACGCCGTAAAAAACTCACGACCAAGATCACCGCCTCGAATCTGCTCTCTTTTTTGATCTAGCCAGGTCAGAGCTTCTTGAGTAACTGCTTGTGAAACCCAGTGGCGTAATAAGCTAGTAATACTGGTTTGCTTCAAATAAATTACAGCAGACATAATTACTATTTCAATAATTTTTATTCTTACCCTGACTCACTTTTGGGTTTTAAATCCTCAAATGAAATCAGGGAAAGATTACAGTTGCGAAGTTATTAAACAGAAGTCATTTCCGGTTTCTTCTCTAAACTGATGAGACTTTTTTCTGCCGATTTTTCCGCAACGTTACGACACTAGCCCCTATACCGAATATTCCCAGACCTAAGATAGACGCAGGCTCAGGTACTTTAGCCGCCCGTTCTACTGATAAAACTTGAACACGACCTTGGAAAAAATCTCCGACATAGACTTTACCATCGTTGTAGTGCAAGCCAGCAGTCCAGTTAAACTTGCCTGGTTCAAGGTCAATGGGGTCACCATAGGGAGTTGTGCCGCCTAAAGCCGGAGGTGTGGGTGGTGGTACAACTTCGCCAGATGAATCGCGGGTTGGTTCGCCAAAGCTAGTTAAGAAGTTACCGTCTTGATCGAATACTTGAACGCGGCTATTTTGAGAATCTGCGACATAAATATTCTCGTATTCGTCCAAATCAATGCCGATTGGCTCTTTAAATTGTCCGGGTTCAGAGCCAGTAGAACCAAACTCAAAGAGAAAATCACCATTGGAGTCTAGAACTTGAATGCGTCCGTTGTACTGGTCGTTAATATAAATTCTGCCAGTTGTGTCGGAGATAATTAAACCTCCTGGCCCCAAAAATTGACCGGGTTCACTGCCAGGACTGCCAATAGTGTTAATTTGTTCGCCTTCGGGATTATATACTTTGATAATGTCAGCACTAAAGTCACTCACATATAAGTTACCAGCTGCATCGAAATCCATTCCTCCAGGGCCAAAGAATAATCTATCTTCTACAGGGCCGCTAAAGGAAGCATAGGATGTCTTATAGTTACCGTCGGCATCGAAGACATTAATCCGGCTGTTGAAAACATCACCGACGTGCATATCTCCGGTGATGGGATTGAATCTGATGTCTGCTGGTTCGTCGAACTGTCCAGGCCCTGAGCCAGTGCTGCCAATGCCTTTAATATAGTTGCCTTCGCTATCGAAGACATCAACGCGGTCAATACCCCGACCATTACTGACGAAGATATTATCAGTCGAGTCTTGTACTCCTATGCCTTGGGGAACAGTCATTACTCCGGGAACACCTGGGAAATCGCCATCGGTAAAGGTGGCAGGTCTACCAATACTCGTTTCGTAATTTAAAGTCAAGGCTTCGGCTGTACTTACTGCTGCTAGTGTCATAAATCCAGCGCTAGCAAGTGCGATTGAGAGTTTTTTCACTAATGTCATATAAGCTCCTGGGGACTATGGGGTGTGTGGGGTGTAGGAACAAGGGAATAACCAATGACTAATGACTAAATTTGCGTTTGCGCTTTGCTAGCGAAGTTGTACTGAATGCGGCTGCGGCGAGCAGACCTAGTACAGTTGTGGGTTCGGGAACTTGCTTGGCACTGAGATCAATTTTGATCAGTTGTCCTGTTCCTGAGAGTCGGGAATTATTTGAGGTATATAAATTTCCATCAGGACCAAAAGTTAAGCCTGAAGCTAGCTGTAGTCCATCACCACTCCAGATAGTTGTGCGATCGCCATTCGGAGCTATCTTGATCAAAGAACCACCAACATCACCAATGATATTACCGCCCTGTTCAATGACTTTCCATTCTGACTGATCGATGTGTTGCAATGCATACAAATTGCCTTCAGGATCGTATGCCACACCTGTCAGTTGTGTAAAACCATCAGCAATGGTTTCTATTGATAAATCATCAGGGTTAACTTTATGGATACGTGCTTCACCTTCTGGATAGGGAAAATATGTAAATTCGCTGACTGTTAAACTCCCATCAGGTGCGATCGCAATACCTGTAGGTACTGATTGGTTTGATACTGGAAGACCATTGGATGCAGTTGTAAAACCTGGGGGTAATTCCGCCCCTCCGGTTGGATCTACTATCCCCTCTGGAAGAGTGGGAAATTCGAGTTTATCTGCTGATATGAGTTTCTCTGGGAATTTGGCTACGTTCTTGATCCCACTACCATCAAGTCCCACAGAATATATTGTGTTCCCGCCCCCATCAACCACGTAAGCTGTATCATCCTGAATTGCCATAGCATAAGGGTTGCTAATCACATCACTGCCATCAGGATTATTTTGGAGTTCATAGTTGGCAAAATCGGCCAGACTTGTGAGTGAATTAGTGGTTAAGTCTACTTTATATAATTGTCCCAGTAACGGGGCGTTTAATGGATCTTCTCGTGTGTTGGGATGCCCAGCATAGCCATACAAAAGATACGCGTTACCTTGGGAATCAAATTTAAAGTCCGCAGGACCAGCCGCTTGTTCCCCAGAAGGGGTTAATGCTAAAGATGGGAGATTCGGGATGACGGTTTCTGTTTTCCCGTCTGGAGTAATTTTGAGCAGGGAAGCAGTATCACCAGAACATAAAGGTATATATTGGGCGCTAGGTGATGGTACACAACTTCCGTCTTTGCCATCGCCCCCGGAACCACTCTCTGTTAAATAAATACTGCCGTCAGGAGCAAAGTCAAAATTTCGGGGATTATTCAAACCATCGGCGATTACCGATAGAGTTGCGGCTGATGCGGCTTTGGTGCTAGCGACAGAGGCAATACAAAGAGTCAAAAGAGTCAGAGTAAATGACTTGAGTTTCATACTTTTAGAGGTTCAGAGTTGGTAATTTGGAGAAATTTTGATGACAAGGAATTATTGCCCTAGAGGTATTTAGGGTAAACACTGGTATTAATTGAAAACTTTTTACCTGAGCGCTCAGGCTTTATTGATGAAGGGGTTTGAGGCGGTTACTCTTTCGCAACCAAACAACGCCCAAAGCGCCAAGAGTTAATAGACCTAATGCAGAGTTAGGTTCAGGAACAGACTGGATATTCTGAATGCTGATAATTTGTCCTTCTCCTGGGCGATCGCCTCGGTTGGCGATGTAAATGGTACCATCAACACCAATGGTCAAGGCACTAGGCGATTCTAAGCCGTTGCCACTGAGAATAGTTGTACGAGTCCCATCGGGAGCTATTTTGATCAAAGCACCATCTTGATTACCTTTCCAGCCTGACTCGTTGGCATACTGCAAAGCGTACAAATTACCATCTTGATCAAATTCCAAGTCCATGAGTTGGGTAAAACCATCTGCATAGATTGTTGGTATACCGTCATCACCAACGCGATAGATGTTTGCTCCTCCTTCTGGAAAGGGAAAACCAGTATATTCACTGATATAGTAAGCTCCGTCTAGTCCTTGCGCCACACCTGTTGGTACTGATTGAATACTCAACTCTAATGGTGGTGCTTCAGTTTGAGTGGGAACTTGTTCAGGTTCATTCGATGGTGTAAGGGAAGGTGGGAAGACTGGATTTGTTAATGTTTTTTGGGGAAATACTGCGATCGCGAAGCTCTCCGCAGGAATCGCTTGCAAATCAGAACCACTAGTATTAACACTTAATAAATCGTTAGCAGCCGAATCAACTATTACAAGTTGATCACCATCTATGAGAAATTTTAAGGGATTGCTATTGAGATCATCGCCATCAGGATTGTTAACAAGTTCATAGTTAGATATATCTGCAATACTCGTCCAGGAATTGGTGTCAAAGTCAGGAACGATGATTGTTCCTAGACCAGTTTCACCCAAACTCTCGCGATAAGTGGGATTAGTTCCATACCCCAGCAGCACATAAGGCTGACCAGTAGCATCAAATTGAATATCACGGGGGCCAGCAGCTCTTTTGCCATCTGGTAATGCTAAGGAGGGTAATTCTGTCAGTATAGGCTGGATTTCACCGTTGTCAATGACGCTGACTACTCCATTATTGCCATAACATAAGGAATCGCCTTCACCGCTTGCTGGTGGAACACAAGCACCACTTCCTCCAGTCCCACCTTCTGTAATATAGAGTTTACCGTCGGGGCTAAAACTCAGACCACCTGGATTATTTAGACCGTCGGCAATTACTGTAAAAGATGCGGCTTCTACTGCTTTCATTCCTGAAAAAGCAGTCATATAAAAACTGATCAAGGTAATAGTAAGTTGCTTGATTTTCATCTGTTGCAGGTCTTTATATAGCTTTAGTATTGGTTTGCGTCAATTTGTCATGTTTTTAAACGCAGAGGAGTGCTGAGGTTTACTAGTTTTAATTCACTAGGAATTAGTTTGGAATCAAGATTTTTTAGTGGCTGGTAACTACTGAATTTTGATTTTTTGGTACATAGCTCATGCCCAAATCAAAGGATGTCATGTTTCCGGCTTTGGCTTCTAACATCCGTTTGATGTTCATGCTTTCGGCTCCAAAGTCTTCAATTTGTAGTTTCCCGTGAGCGAGAACTTGATCTGTTTTCCAGAATGTGATTCGATGCAAGATGAACCCAGAAGCTTCAGGATCAGCAAATGCATAGGCTGTGGGAATGAGTAGGGCGACGGAACGCTGATAAAATCCGTATTCTGGATAAAAGTTTTCTTGTTCAAGCAAGTTGTATTTGCTCAAAGTATGTAATCGCAGAGAAATTTTAATCTTTTGGTCATATTCATCTCTGAACTCACCTGATTGGGAAGTAATTTCTCCAGATGGTCTGACTAAGTGCGCCCACTCATCCATATTTTGCAGGTCTGACAAATACTTGATCCCGATGTCCATTGGAGCATCAACATAGATGGTATCGGTATCAATAAAGTGGCGACCTTTAGCTGCTGTACTGCGACCAGCTTGGCGTTCTAAAATCGCTTTGAGAGAACGAGTCTCGGAAGTATGTACAGTGTGGATTCCCTGCATAATCATGGGAGTCTGTCTTTTGGGATCGACAAAACTCAACCAGTGGAAGTACACACCTTTTTCATCCGTTTCTGGATCAATGTAGTTCGGAGGAAACAATAAAACCGGATATACTTGGAAGTATTGATTATACTCAAATCCGCAGTGCCATTCGATGCCATAGAACAGCGGGTTTTCTAGCTTTTTCACATGATAATAGAGATTTTTATGATACCCAGAGGCAGTTCCCACCCAGGTATCTTCGTCAATTTGCTCGATCATCCGGCTAAAAAGCGTCCAATCATCTAAGTTCTTTAAACTGCAAAGATACTCAAAGGCGCTCTCTGGTGAAGTAGCGATATATGTTGATGCGGCAAATGTGTTTTTTTCCATGCTTCAAACAATTTTGGATTTTGGGATTTGGGATTGATTCCACAGAGAAATTTGGGGGCTTTTCCTGAGATTAATCGTGAGTAATTAGGCAGCAATTTCTCTAATTTTGCTTTTCCTGGCATTCATAATTCGGTCTTCAGCTAACCGTTTAGATGCATCATTTGTATTGATATTTTGCTGTTTAGCAATGTCGAAAATTGCTAGGAGGGTGTCATAAATGTTATGCACTTGTTGGAAAGCTTTTTCTTCGTTGTAGCCAATCATTTCGTTATAAACATTGATCAGACCTCCGGCATTAATCACATAATCAGGGCAGTAAGTGATGCCTTTTTCGGTGAGCATTTGACTATGTATTTGTTCATCCGCTAACTGATTATTAGCCGCGCCAGCAATAATTCCCGCTTTGAGCAGAGGAATTGTCTCACTATTCAGCATTCCGCCTAAAGCACAAGGTGCAAAGATATCAACATCAAGGGAGTAAATTTCATCTGGGCTGACAACAGTCGCACCGAAAAGTTGTTTTACTTCTTCTGTTTTGGCTGGGTCTACATCGCTGACGTACAGTTTCATCCCATGCTCATGTAAATGACGACAGAGATTTTTGCCGACATTTCCCAAGCCTTGCACTGCAACTTTTAACCCCTGAACTTCTTGGCTTTGCCAATGAGATTTTACAGCCGCTTTGATGCCTAAAAATACTCCGAGGGCAGTGACAGGAGCCGGACCACCAGACTTTTCTGATACCCCAACGACATATTTAGTTTCTTTGCGGATTGAGCGGACATCTTCAGGAGTCAGGTTGACATCTTGTCCTGTAATAAAACGTCCATTGAGACTTTCAATAAAACGTCCATAAGCTCTCATTAGCTCATCGGTTTTTTGCTGCGGATGAGCAATAATTACTGCTTTTCCGCCACCAGCCGGAATGTTAGCACAGGCAGCCTTATAGGTCATACCACGACTGAGACGTAGCGCGTCTTTTAAGGCTGCTTCTTCATTAAGATAGGGGAAAAGTCTTGTCGCCCCCATTGCTGGCCCTAAGCTGCGATCATGGATAGCAATAATTGCTTTGATATCGGGATTCCTGCCATGACAGAATAAAACCTGTTCATGACCCATTTCTCTCACAGTTTCAAATAGCAGCATTCGCGTTTTCCAACATTGATTTTAGATGATTTTCAGTAATTAAATGCCAACCAAACCGCTACACAAAGTGATTATTCCTCATACCACACTTCTTTGTCATAACTTGTCTGGTGTAGCCATAGGTGCGCCGAATTCCTGCCTTTCTTCTCTTCTTCTCTTCTTCCTTCTCCCAAAGGAAGAGGCTAGCGCCATAAGCGAAGCTATGCCGAAGGCTTTATGCGGTTCGTTCCTCTTAACGATAAAAGCGAAGAATTCATCATCAAACTGATGGGAATGAAGCTGGTTTAGGTGAACCATTAACCTGATTTGATTTGACTCCTTGTGCTGCCAAACTTTTATTCCGTCCACCAGAAGGTGCAGGTTGATCAGCATCAATCACTACATCAACTAGAAAAGGAACCTTTGCCGCGATCGCCTGCTCTAATGCAGCTTCCAAGTCTGACTCTCGCACCACTCCCACGGCTTCTGCACCCATACCGCGAGCAATCATCGCAAAGTTGGTTTCAGGCATTTCTGCATCTGCACCTTTTAATCCCAACATTTTCATGCCTTGATGGCACATATTGTAACGGGCATCATTTAGCACAATCCAGACAGCAGGAATATTGTATTTCACGGCTGTGCTGATTTCGTTATTCATCAGCATCGCCCCATCGCCGACAATCGCGACAGCTTTACCATTTCGGACTTGGGCTGCACCTAATACTCCTGTGGCTGTGTGACCCATAGCCCCTACTCCGGTGCTGACTCGATAACGATTGGTTTGAGCAAATCGCAGGAAATGAGTTGACCAAGTAAAGGAGTTACCGCACTCGGCCATAACTACTGCATCGCTACCCTCAACAATGATTTTTTGAATTGCAGCCATTAACACGAATGGTCGCACTGGATAGTCGATGTTTGCAGGTGGTGCAATGACTGGGCGTTCTGGATGAGGTAGGCTGATATCTCTGGAACAAGGGGGAATATCTGGCCAATGCTGCAAGAGTTCTTGCATATAAGCTTTGATGTCTGACTGAATGGGGAATGTTTCAGCGTCCGAATAGGCTACCCCTGGAACTTCTGGGTCAATGTCTACATGGATAAAGCCTCTTGGGGGAACCATTGCTTTATTCCAAAAGGATGTGGGTTCGCCTAAACGGGTTCCTAGTACAAGTGTGCGGGTTGGAGGTTGCTGTTCCATATAAGTGAGAACCGAAGCATGACCGCCTAAGCCTGTGACACCGACAAACTGGGGATGATCTTCGGGAAAGATGCCTTTAGCACGTGGTGAACACATGACTGCGGCTCCGGTTTTTTCGGCGAATTGGCGAATCTCCTCTGCGGCGTGACGAGCGCCAAAACCTACCCAGATGGCAAAGTTTCCCGCTGATAGTAATTCTACGGATTTAGCGATCGCTTCCCCTTGAGAGGTCATGGGAAAACTCGGCACTTCTAATTGTGGTAGGGAGATGTGATCAATTAAGCTCGTCTGTATGGCTGTGGGAATGCTTAAATGAACCACAAATCCTCCTGGTTGCGCTAAACCCAGAGCAATTTTGCGAAAAATCTGGGGAAGTTGCGCCGCCGATTCAATGGTGATCGCATAGTTGAATAGCGCCCCTGGGGTAAAAATTCCGCCACTGGGTAGGGTGTAGCTGCTGGTTTCCTGAATCGCCCAACGTCCCCGTTGCGGGGCGGAAGTGCAAGCGGAGAGCAAAATCACTTTTGCACCTTCACCACGAGCCGCAAATAACCCGGTGAGGGCGTTGGTAATCCCTGGCCCGGCTGTGGTAAACACTACCGTAGGGCGATCGCTAGCAAAATACGCCTCGGAAGCAGCAAAAGCCGCCCCGGCTTCATGGCGGAAGTTCAGCACCTCTATATTGCTATTAGATAACGCATTCCACAGGCTAGCCATTGCACCACCGGCGACCCCAAAGGCATAGCCTACGCCCAAATTTTCTAGCATTTGAGCGATCGCATGGGCGACAGAAACCTGGGGGGATTCATTCACTAAAAAAGGTTGAATTTCCGGTTTCGATGCGATTTTGTCCAATTGCTGGGAACCGTTGGAGGAAGATTCTACAAAACTGTTGGGTGGCAATTTCTTGTATAGCTCACTTGTAATTGGAGGGGAGTTTGAATCACTATAATTTTGACTCATGGATTTAACGTAATTCCAGAAACTTGTATAAAGGCTTCTTTCTTTGCACATTCACATCGCTGGGAATATCTAATACAAACGTCTCTGTTTTTTACAGTTATGACCGGATTTGATCAATAGTAAAGACGGTTGAATACTGGTAATTGATGCTTGTGATTGCAGGCACAATTTTTTTGTAAAGCGTACACAGTCAAGGACGTGCTTATGTGAATCATCATAGAGTCCATGAAAAGATATTCACAATCAATATTCTTTTGCTAGGGTTGTCAAATTTTTCGCTGTGATTATGATGAATAGATTATGGATTCAGCCGAGCAGGAGATTCATCTTGTATGGCTTCTAGGATAATTGAGATACAGCAGTTCCCGGTGTTATGAGGTAAAAATATTAATGATAAAACTCTTGTGGTGCGGGCATCTTGCCCGCTATGTGTACCTCATAGCAGAAGGAATTGCTGTATATTTACAATCAATATTCTTTTGATATAGGTGTAATTTTTTTTGTAATTATATTAGCCAAATAGAAAAATTACTTTTGTGATCCTTCTGAAGAGAAACCAATAATTTTATAGCTTTCACTTGCTAATACAACCATCTAAATAAAATTTTCTCATTTTCATCAAATACCTTTACAAGTCATTTTTGTGACTAATTTTGAGATATATAGTCTCATTATTTTTATTGCTTTAGATGGATGAATCAGTAAAAATTAGGTATTATTTACTCTAAACTGTCTTGGTGACAACACATAATCTAGGACTACGTTATTTTTCTTTAATGAGATGTATTTCTCCGGACAGATGACTCAGCCAGCTATCATATAGTTAAATCTTTAACAATAGATCGGAGTTAAGAAAAATTACAAAATAAAAAATATTAACAAAAGCTTATTAGTTATGTCCAAAAAATTTTAGTCTTTATGCACTGTACAAATAAGATGTTTTATGAATTAATAGAATTATGAGGTTTAAAAATTATGGGTATATCCTCATATGGCTAATCTAAAAGGTACATATCTAATTTGAAACATGGCTAATCTTGGAAACATTCAAGATTAATGGTGCAAAATTTCCCCAAGTTACATCATTCATTTCGTGCTGTGAACTGGGCGCTTCCCTATGAGTGGTAAATTCAGGTAAAATCTCATTGATAAATTCAGATTATTTCAATGAGCGCGGCAGGGTTTCAACTAATAGCTCAAATAAATTTTAATTAACAAATTTGCTTTACAGAAAATTTAAATCGGCTAGAATAAATAATATCTATTTTTTTAATTAATTAACAATAATTTGTTAGCAGGAAATTCACAAATAACTGTAGGTATTTCTGATGTTGAATTTATTTATGGCTCTAGTGCTGAATTATGACCAGGAGAAAGTCAAGTCATGAATTCTAGTAAACATACATTAGTTTTATCCAACTCTCAATGGAAGCTACAGCCAGAAATAGATTTTCACTTTGCTTATTTTCTGATCAATCAATCTGTAGATGCGGCTTTCTGTTTAGGCGAAAATCAGCAGTTTCTTTATGTCAATGATGCCATTTGCCAAATGACTGAGTATTCCCGTGAGGAATTACTTTCCTTGAAGCTGCATGATCTAGATATCGACTTTCCTCTACATAATTTGTCAGATATCAGAGCAAAAGATTCCTCTAACTTTAACTCTCGCTATCGCACCAAGGGAGGGCGGATATTATTAGTAGAAATATCGATGATCTCTGTAGAAAATCAAGGTAAAACCTTTAGCTGTGCTGTGATTCGAGACAAAAGTGATCAAATAATCGAGTTGAGTGTACAAACATGGATGGATGAATTAAGGAAAGCCAAAAACTATTTTCAACAAGAAGTTTCGCAACTCAGCACAAAAGAAGTAGAACTGGGAATATCCCTGTCCATATTTAATTCTACCCTCGAATCTGCTGCTGTCGGCATTGTTGCAGTTAACTTTGAGGGAGATATTCTGAGTTTGAATCAGAAGTTTATCGATATGTGGCAGATTCCAAAATCTCTGATATTATCTCAGAAATGTCCTCAATGCAAAGCCTTTTTTGAGAATCAAGTTAAAGATCCAGAAGCCTTTTCTCGACTCATTTGGGAAGTTTCTAGCCAATGTGATTTCGAGAGCTACTATATTCTGGAATTGAAGGATGGAAGAAGCTTTGCACACTACTCTAAACCTCACTACCTGGCTGATAAAATTGTCGGGAGAGTCTGGAATATTTGGGACATTACAAAATCCAAACAAACAAACGAAGCTCTCAGGCTGAATGAAGCAAGATTCCGGACTTTAGCAGAAACAACAGAAGCAAACATTTTCTTAATTCAAGGAACGCATCTGTGTTACATAAATCCTGCGGTGGAGAAACTCACTGGCTACAAAAAAGAAGAATTACTCAAAGACTTTGACCTTCGCCGACTGATTAAGAGTCAAGAACATAGACAGGTACGCCACCAAAACTCCGCCGTGAATTTTGAATACCAGGAAATGAATCTGCTGAAAAAAGACGGCACAGAAAGCTGGCTAGCTTGCGCGGTTACTAAGCTTGATGGAATGCTGGATTTCGGTGGAAAACCAGTGGAACTGATTACAGGCATTGACATTACAGATTACAAAAATGTAGAATCAGACCTTAACCAGGCTTTAGAACAAGCAAAACAACTCAGCGAACTCAGAGCGCAGTTTCTTGCTATGGTCTGTCATCAATTTCGGACTCCACTAAATATTGTTTCATTTTCCAATAGCTTACTTAAACAACAAGTAGACAAACACACAGAGCAGAAAATACAACCATTAATCGAACATATAGAAAAAGCCATCGAACAAATTAGCCAAATGTTGGATGATACTTTGTTCTTTGCTAAAGCCGAAACAGCTAAAATAAATTTTGCCCCTCAACAGCTTGATTTAGTAGAGTTTTGCCATGATTTAGTGGCACAAATGCACATGAGCATGAGCGAAAAATCAATCAGATTTGTCAGTGAATTTGACTACCTAACAGCCTGGGTTGATGCCAAATTGCTAGAGCCGATTTTGAAAAATTTGCTCGATAATGCCATTAAATATTCTCCCTCCCAAATAATGGTTTATTTTACCCTTACTTGCGAGAATCAAAAGTTAATTTTTCAGGTCAAAGACCAGGGAATTGGTATTCCAATAGCAGAGCAAAAAACTTTATTTGAACCATTTTATCGGGGGAGCAATATTGGCAATATACCCGGTACTGGACTAGGGTTATCAATTATTAAAACCCTGGTAGATTTACATGGCGGTGAAGTTGCTCTGGAAAGTACGGTAGGTGTAGGCACTACCTTTACTGTGATGCTGCCATTAATTAAAAAATAATCGGTTTTTCCCAGTAATCTTGTCCGTTTCCTGCCACAATTTAGGGTGCTAGAAAATGAAGTACGAATCGGTGAAAAAAATTTTGGTAATTGAAGATGATGCTATTACCCGTCATCTTTATGTCAAGGGTCTTCAGGCTAAAGGTTTTGATATTATAAGTGCTGAAAATGGTCTGGCTGGTATCCAACAAGCACAAGAGTATGTCCCTGATTTAGTGGTTTGTGATATTACCATGCCTGATATAGATGGTTATAGTGTTCTGACTATGCTGCGTCAAGATCCTGTTACCGCAATTATTCCTTTTATTTTTATCACTGGTAGCTGCACTAGAAAATCTGTTCGCAAAGGTATGGAATTAGGTGCAGATGACTATGTGACTAAACCCTCTACACTAGACGAATTGCTCAGAGCAATTACTACCCAGTTGCAAAGACAAGCTATGCTCCAAAGCTGGTGCGCTACTAAATTTCAGGAAGCTCAAAAATCAGCATCCGCAGATAAAACTTCCGCCTTGAATCAACCTCATTCAATATTTCCCTGTATTCCCCAATTAAAAAAAGTTTTTGACTTTATCGAAGCCCATTATCATGAAGGAATTACACTGTGTGATGTCGCTGAAGCTGTTGGCTATTCACCTGCTTACTTAACTAACCAAGTCGGAAAGCAGACAGGAGAAACTATAAATAGTTGGATTGTGAAACGCCGGATGCAAGGAGCGCGGTTTTTACTGCAAAATGATCACCAAACAGTCGAGCAAATTTCGAGAGCATTGGGTTATCAAGATGTGTCCCATTTCTCCCGTCAGTTTCGTCAACATCATGGTTTACCGCCCCATGCTTGGCGCAAAGAACATCAGGTGGGGTATTACAAAATTAAAGTCAGTAATTAGGAAATTTTCTCTCAAAAATCTCCCCAATATGCTTTTGAAATGAGGGAGAGAATTTGACAATCTCCCGCCACAGGTGACAACTTGGCGGGAGTTTCTTGCTGTATATTAACTTGGTTTTTGGTGATTATAGCACCAATTTGTATTAAGAATAATTACGGATAAATTTTAGTGCGAAAATAAAATTCCCATGTAGCAAATTGCTCAAAAAAAGTATATCTTTTTGCTTTTGTTAACCTTTTGTTTACCTTGAGATGTATCTACTAGGGGTATTCTTATTCACTGTACAGAAATAAATTCACGAAAAATTGATAGTGATGCTTGTGTCATAGAGCAAGCCTTAGACATTTCCGGTGGTACTGCTACAACTGTAGACTTTGGTGCCAGTGATGTTGCCATGACCGATAAAACAAGGTCTTTTTGATTTGAATCCGTAGTCGTTTCGCAAAGTGAATATATTTTTCATGGTTCTCAATCGCAAAGTCCTTTTAGGAATCGCCTCTCTACCCATCCTGTTAGTAGCAACAGCCTGTACACCTAGCCCGGAAGCTAGTAATGATGCTAGCCCACCTGGTCAGAACGTTAGTGGTAGTGGGCAGAAGGTAACCATTAGTGGGGCTGGGGCAAGCTTCCCTGCACCTCTTTTTCAACGGTGGTTTGATGCCTATAATCGGCAAGTTGACTCCAATGTCCAGGTGAGCTATCAGTCCATAGGAAGTGGGGCAGGTTTGGAGCAGTACATCAAAGGCACAGTAGACTTTGGAGCCAGTGAAGCACCCATTACTGACTCCGCAGATCGACTAAAGTCGTTCAAAACAGCTTACAATTACGATCCGATCCAAGTTCCGATGACTGGAGGATTTTTATCTTTCTCCTACAACTTACCAGGAGTTAACGATCAAGAACTCAAACTCTCTCGCACAACTTACTGTGGTATCGTAACGGGTAAAATTACTCGATGGAATGATCCAGCGATCGCCAAGGACAACCCCAGTTTAAAAATTCCCGACTTAGGTGTTACCTTTGCCCACAGGTCTGATGGCAGTGGTACTACTTTTGTATTCACCAACCACATTCAAACTGTCTGCCCAGAATGGAAGTCTGGCGCGGGAACTTCAGTAGACTGGCCTGTGGGCATTGGCGGTCAAGGTAACGAGGGCGTAGCCGCCACGATTCAGCAGAATGAAGGAGCCATTGGTTATTTATCCTATGCTTATGCTGCTCTTAACGACATTGACTCAGCCCTAATTGAAAACAAAGCCGGAACCTTTATCGCCCCATCCCCAGAAGCAGCAGGCAAGGCTCTACTAGATCAGCCAGTACCAGAAGATTTCGCCCTCCTAGTCCCCGATCCATCCGGGAAGGATTCCTACCCCATAGTCGGTCTAGCTTGGGTGATGATTTATCGAAATTATGAAGACGATGCCAAATGGCAAGCTATGCGTAAGGTCTTTGAATGGTCTTTAGGCCCAGAAGGCAAGAAAATCGCCGAAGAACTTCTTTATGTTCCTATTCCTGATGCTTTAGCAGAACGGATTAAAAAGCAGTTTGATACCGTGAACGCCAAGTAAGGATCTGAGATTATTGGGAGTGTCCTTGATCATCAAACACTCCCAAAATTGATTTAGATACCTGAGTTAGGGCAGGGAGCAATGTAACAATATTATGGAGCAAAAAACTCATGACATCGGCTGATCCATCTACTCGATTAACCGATCATAGCCTTGAAAAGCAGACTAGTCCGGCTAGAGTTCTCGATGTCGGTTTTTGGGGACTAACTCTGCTACTAGCCATTAGTGCTGGCGCAGTTTTACTCTGGGTGATTGTCCAGACGACTATAGCAGCTGCACCAGCCATTCAAGAATTTGGTCTTGGTTTTTTATGGGGTACAACCTGGAACCCTGTCACCAACGTCTATGGGGTACTGCCTCAGATATATGGAACCATAGTCACTGCCTTTATTGCCCTGTTAATTGCAATTCCTCTGGGCATCGGAGTAGCCATATTTTTAACCGAAGGATTTGCTCCCACTTGGGTGACAACTCCCATTGCCTTTGCCATTGAGCTAATCGTTGCTATTCCCAGTGTTGTTTTAGGGATTTGGGGTATCTTCGTCCTGATTCCAGCTATTAAACCTGTTTTCAGCTTTCTCAATACTTACTTGGGCTGGATTCCTATTTTTAGTGGCAATGCTGCTCCAGGCAATAGCATCTTAATTGTGGGCTTGGTATTGGCAATTATGATTGTGCCTATTATTATCTCTATTACCCGTAGCACTTTTGAAGTCCTACCGCCATATCTCCGCAATGGTTCTTTAGCTTTAGGCGCAACTCGTTGGGAAACAATACTCAGAGTATTAATTCCCGCTGGTTTGTCGGGAATTGTTAGTTCTGTGATGTTGGCTATGGGTCGAGCGATGGGGGAAACTATGGTCGCCGCCATGCTAATTGGTAACGCCAACCGGATTAACATTTCATGGCTTCGTCCCGGATCGACGATTACAGGTTTAATTGCCTCCCAATTTGGAGAAGCCGGACGCACCCAAGTGGCGGCGCTGATGTACGCTGGCGTAGTGCTAATGGTCTTATCGCTGGTGGTGAATATTTTAGCTGAAATGATTATTCGTCGATTCCAGAATATTGAGTAAAGTTTCCGGCTTTTTTCTCAGCTTTTATTGAAGAGTGGATGCAAAATTAAGTTTACGAAAGATCAATTATGGATAATCGAGCTAGTCAGCCTGACTTTGCGTCTAAAGGCAATAATTTCGATATCAGTAGTCAGACGATGGCTCCCCATCGCCGCATTACTGGGCAGGTGTTGACGATTTTAACTATGGTCTTTGCCGCGACAGTAGTTATCCCTCTGATTTGGGTTCTGGTGAGCGTGTTTCAAAAGGGTGTTAGTTCCCTGGTATTTCCCGATATTTTTACGAAGCTTCCCCCACCACCTGGTTTATCTGATGGGGGCTTTGGTCATGCTATTGTTGGGACTTTAATGACTCTCGGCGTTGGTACACTGATCTCAGTTCCCTTTGGTATAATTGCTGCCATTTACTTGGCTGAGTTTGGTCGGGGAACTAAGTTGGCTTACTTTGTGAAATTTTCCTGCAATGTCCTGACTGGGGTTCCGGCTATTCTGTGTGGCTTATTTGCCTATTCCATTGTAGTTACGCCTTTAGGGTCGTTTTCGGCTTTTTCTGGTGGGGTAGCCTTGGCTGTGTTAATGCTACCTATTATTATTCGGTCTACGGAAGAGGCTTTGTTGCTAGTACCTAATGAGTTGCGGTTGGCAGCAACGGGTCTGGGTGCGACTAGATTTGAAACCGTGGTCCAGATTGTGTTACCAGCGGCTGTGACTTCAATTGTGACAGGTGTGGTTCTATCCGTTGCCCGCGCATCTGGAGAAGCGGCTCCCTTGCTGTTCACCTCCTTTAACAATAATTTCTGGGCGACAAATATTTGGGAACCTGTGGCAACTCTACCAGTGTTGATTTACTTTTTCTCAATTCTTCCCTATAAGGCTTCTCAGAGTTTAGCTTGGGCTGCTGCCTTGGTATTATTGGCAATTGTGCTGTTGTTTAGTATTGCGGCTCGGTATTTCAGTCGGCGAAAGACGTTTTAGGAACAGGGAATTTGCATCAATTTTGGTGCGATCAACTCATCCAGGTTCTATTTAAATTGGAGATATGATGATGGAACAAAAAATGAGTAGTGCAGCCGTGGATACCCAGCACATTTTTCAAGTCAACAATCTATCGGTTTACTATGGCGGTGCGATCGCCCTTCGGGATGTGACAATGGATATCCAGAAGGACAAAATTACCGCTTTCATTGGTCCTTCGGGTTGTGGTAAAAGTACTCTTTTACGTTGCTTCAATCGGACTAATGACTTGATTTCGGGCGCTCAGATCAAAGGACAACTAACTTACCGAGGCCAAAACTTTTATGCGGCTGGAGTTGACCCGGTGGTAGTACGTCGTCGGGTGGGGATGGTGTTTCAGCAGCCGAACCCTTTCCCCAAGACGATTTATGACAATGTAGCCTATGGCTTACGGGTGAATGGCATTAAGAACAACATGGATGAGATTGTGGAAAAATCCCTCCGCCGTGCCGCCCTCTGGGATGAGGTGAAAGACAATCTCCAGAAGTTGGGGACTTCCCTTTCCGGGGGACAACAACAGCGTCTGTGTATTGCTCGCGCGATTGCGGTGCAGCCAGATGTAATTCTCATGGATGAACCTTGCTCGGCTCTTGATCCTGTCTCGACGATGCGGATTGAGGAGTTGATGGTTGATTTAAAACAGGAATATACGATTGTGATTGTCACCCATAATATGCAGCAGGCTTCTAGGGTGGCGGACTATACGGCGTTCTTTAATGCTGAAGCGATGGAAGGCGGTAAGCGAGTGGGTTATCTGGTAGAGGTAGATAGCACCGATCAGATTTTTTCCAATCCCCAGAATCAAAGCACTCGCGATTATGTGAGTGGTCGTTTTGGCTAAGTCCAGAGAGAGTGGAGGATGGGAATCGAAACTGCGTCAAGTCGAGGGTTTTGATTACCACTATCCTGGCTCACTGGGCAACTTGCCAAAGAGCTGAGTGAAACTGTATCCAAAGTAAGTTCTCTATCGCCAAATTTAACACTACACTATACTAACTATGGCTACTAAGACTAGTACATTGAATGATACTGAAACCGCTTTACGGACAGAAAATCTGAATGTTTACTACGGCAATTTCTTAGCTTTGCAGAATATTTGGTTGGACATCCCCAAAAATCAGGTGACATCCTTTATTGGGCCTTCTGGCTGTGGTAAAAGTACATTGCTGCGATGCTACAACCGTCTGAATGACCTGATTAATTCGTTTCGAGCCGAAGGTAAGGTTTATTTTTACAATAACAATTTGTATGCACCAAATATTGATCCTGTAGAGGTGCGCCGCAGAATTGGGATGGTATTTCAAAGACCAAACCCGTTTCCGAAATCAATTTATGACAATATTACTTTTGGAGCCAAAATCAACGGCTATAAAGGTAATCTAGATGAATTGGTAGAACAAAGTCTGCGACAAGCTGCTTTGTGGGATGAAGTTAAAGATAAACTCCGGCAAAGTGGTGCATCTTTATCTGGGGGACAACAGCAACGCTTGTGTATTGCTAGAGCGATCGCAGTGCAACCGGAAATTATTCTCATGGATGAACCTTGTTCAGCCCTAGATCCCCTTTCGACTTTGCGGGTAGAAGAACTAATTCACGAACTCAAAGAGAAATATACCATCGTCATCGTTACCCACAATATGCAACAAGCTGCACGAGTGTCTGATAAGACAGCATTTTTCAACGTGAAGCTTTCCGAAGGTGGTCGCAGTGGTTATTTAGTTGAATACAATGCCACAGAACTGATTTTCAATGATCCTCAGCAAGAAGATACGCGAGATTATGTCAGTGGCAGATTTGGTTGAGCGAACAGATTGATCACTGTTTTCACTCCCCACCCAACAAAACTTTGAAGGTGGGTATTTTTTTATTGATTGTGTTTTTGGCGACGCTTCACAGGGTTCATCCAGACTTCTAAAAAGGAGAAAAATTGGGATGACAGCAAGGTGAGAACTAGATAAACAAGAGCAACTGCGGTATAAATTTCAAAAGCCCGATAGGTTTCAGCGACAATTAATTGACCACGCCGGAACAGTTCCTCAAAGCCGATGACTGCCACAAGACTGGTATCTTTGAGCAGGGTAATAAATTCATTCCCCAAAGGCGGAATCATCCGACGCAGGGCTTGGGGAAAGATAATGTAGTACATGGTTTGCGCTCCACTCATGCCTAGAGATTCGGCGGCTTCTGTTTGCCCAGGCTCAATGGATTGAATGCCACCACGGACAATTTCGCCAATGTAAGCGGCTGCGTTGAGGCTGAGAGCGATTACCGCAGCGATTAAACGGTCAAAGCGCAAAGGTATCCCAAAGCTTTGAGCAACAGCGGGTAAGCCGAAGTAGAGCATAAAAATCTGCACTAAGAGGGGCGTACCACGAAAGAAATCGATGTAGGCGCGTGCTGCCCAGCTTAGGGGCATAATTGGCGACAGGCGGGCGATGCCAATTAAGGAGCCACCTATCATGCCTAATAATACTGAGAAGGCCGTAATTTGTAGTGTTACCGCAGCCCCCTGGATTAAATCCGGTAGGGCTTTGAAGATGATATCTAGAGTCTGGGACATATAGGGATGAGGGATAGCAAAATTATGAAGAAACGAACCACATTGGCGCTAGCCTCTCCCTTTGGGAGAAGGACACAAAGGACACAAAGTTAAGAAAGTTTCACAGAGTTCTTGCGTAAGTCCTAATATGGAAAGTGCAGTTGTTTCGTCGCCCCGCACGCAGCATTTTTATTGTGCAGGGATGGTTTTTGGTAGTTGCGGGGGTTCTGCATCGAACCATTTTTTATAGATTTGAGCGTAAGTTCCGTTGTCTATAATCTCGGTCAAAGCATTGTTAATGGCTTGGAGGTGGGGTGAGTTTTTCGGTAGAGCAATGCCATAGAATTCTTCGGTGATCAATTGACCTACGACTTTCACACCTTTGACTTTACCAGTGTTAATGGCATCTAGAGTTACAGGAGCATCGTTGACTACGGCATCTACATTACCATTTACCAGTTCTTGCAAGGCTAAAGGGGCGGAGTCAAATTCCCTGACTTGCGCGCCTTTGACGCTTTTGGCTGTTTTAGCACCAGTTGTGCCAATTTGAGCCGCGATTTTCTGGTTTTGCAGAGTTTCTAAGGATGTGATGGTGGTATTATCTTGGCGGACGGCGATCGCTAATCCGGCTTTAAAATAAGGTTGGGAAAAAGCGATTGTCTGTCCACGTTCTGGTGTGATGGAAATGGCACTGATAGCAGCATCAATGGTATTAGCCTGGAGTCCCGGAATCATCCCATCGAAGGGTAAACTTTCAAACTCAATGGTGAATCCGCCTGATTGTCCCACTGCTTTGATCAAGTCGATATCAAAACCCACTAACTCTCCCCCAGTTCCCTTGGATTCAAAGGGCGGAAAGGAAGGTTCTGTAGCTACTTTTAAGGTTTTTACTGTGGTGGTGGTTTCGGTTGCAGGTGTATTGCTCTCAGGTGCGGTACAAGCAGATAAAACCAATGTGGCACTCAACCCCACTAGGAATTGTTTGAGGAAAAGCGATCGCGTTATTTTTGGCTCGAACATGATCTTTAAATTTCCCCAGTAAATTTGATTGTTGAATTTTAACTAAGTTAAATATAATACATTAATCTCAAATCCAAAATTCTCTGACATGGGAAACGAACAATTTCCAGCAGCAATTAGTTTTGCAAATATCGCCAAAAGTTTCGGCGCTTTGAAAGTCTTAAAAGGCATCACCGGCAACATTAACCGCGGAGAAGTCGTGGCAATTATTGGCCCTTCTGGTTGTGGTAAAAGTACCCTGTTACGTTGTTTCAATCGCCTAGAAACGATTAATAGCGGCAGTTTAATTGTTAACGGCATCGATTTATCGGCTCCTAATTTCAACCTTCAACAATTGCGACAACTCCGGTCACAAGTAGGCATGGTTTTTCAGCAGTTCAATTTGTTTCCCCATCTGAGTGTGCTGGAAAATCTGACGATCGCACCGCGTCAGGTACTGGGAAAAAAACGGAAAGAATGCAATGAATTAGCTGGGGTTTATCTCGATAAAGTTGGTTTATTTGACAAAGCAGCTGCTTATCCTGAACAACTTTCCGGCGGACAGAAGCAGCGAGTCGCGATCGCCCGTAGTCTATGTATGAATCCCCAGATTATGTTATTTGACGAACCAACCAGCGCTCTCGATCCGGAACTCGTCGGTGAGGTTTTGCAAGTTATGCAGCAATTAGCAGTAGAGGGAATGACAATGGTCGTGGTGACTCATGAAATCCAATTTGCGCGGGAAGTCGGAAATCGGGTAATTTTTTTAGATCAAGGTGTGGTGGCTGAACAAGGTGCAGCTAATCAAGTTCTCAGCCATCCCCAGTGCGATCGCTTGCGGGTTTTCCTCAGTCGGATTAGTGCCTAATTATTCTCTAACTAATTGCCTGAAACCCAGTAATTTTTCCCAGCATCAGCAATAAATCGGGATTTCTGGGTTGGACTCTGGGGTAAACCACGGCCAGAATTGCCAGCATTGACAGCTTGCCACCAAGGAGATTTCATGGTAGTTGTGGGGCGAATTAAAGGCTGTTGCTTGGTAGCCATATATAGCAGGGATGACAAAACCAGACTATTGGTGCTACTGCTAAACCCCAGGGCAGTTTTACCAGTTTTCTCATCAAAGCCCTCATAAAACCCCAGCAGAGGACGATATAAGTCGGTAGTGGCTTTGAATAATTCTTGGGCATAATTATCTTCTGGCAGCATGGCATAATAGGCGAATGCTACGGCTGTACTCACAAATCGCTTGTCTGCTAAAGGTTGTCCATCATCACCTAAAGTTAACCAAGGTTGGTTTTGACCAGTAATTGTACTGTGAACGATGTATGGTTGCTGTTCGATTAAAGTCGTACCGGCCGCTGTCAGGGTTTTAGTCCGACGATAGCGTTCGCTTTGGGCTTGGAAGATGTTGGTAAATAGCGATCGCATTTGCGGATCTAGACCAAATTCTAAGCCATACAATAAGAAGGGATTGCTGACTGTATATTGATTTACCTGGGAATTGCTATCTGTTCTCACACGTTGAATTGGTACTGGGACACCTTCAACTTGAGCAGTTTTATATTCACCCCCCACAGCCGAACCATCCACATCAAACCCCCACAATTGAAAACCCCTTGCAGCATATTCTTCATAGCCCAAGCTGGTTTCAGGTTGCACACGGGGAAGCGATCGCCCTTTTTGGTCTTTGACTACAGTTGCACTGGCCAGTTTACCGTTATTCACCACCCGCAAATAAGACCAATCCAGGGCAATTTGATCAACAGCTCTGGTGTACTCTGGATGACAGGTTTTTAAGTTATGCAATGCTGCTAAGATTCTGCCGACATCTAAAGCCGACCAGCCACTACCTTCTGGTGTGGGATTGCCACCGTAATCTATGGCTTGTAGGGTGCGGGTATCGTAACCCCGATGAGGTAATTCTCCCATAAATAAAGGCATTTGAGTTAAAGCTGCCAACAATTGCCGGGTGCGCTGGTCAAATTCCTTGGCAGAAATTACATCAAGTTTCCGGGCGGCGTGTAGGGCGGTGAGATAATTGCCCAATCCCCACATAGTTGCACCTTTAATATCTTGGCGATCGCTGACCAATCCAGTTGTAGATTGATAATTGGCTGTGAAATATGCCCAAGCAGCTTCCGCATAACGCCGTTGCACACCTGTGAGGGGTTGAGTGATGGCTGGACAAGATGATGGCTGGGGTTGTCCTACAGGCGGGATGGGTGCAACTGTGACTGCGACAGGACTTGCATCTGGTGTCACCGAAGAGGTTGTTGGAGGAGGTGTAACCGCTGGTGTCGGGGGAGTTTCTGGAGTCTTAACTGCTGGAGTTGGGGGAGTTGCTGGAGTTGTAACTGATGGAGTTGATGATGGTTGAAAATTCGCAAAAGAGACATTACTGCCCCCAATTAAAGGCAGATTTCCCCTAGCTTTGTAGTATAAAATCTCCATCATTAGCCCATTAGTATTACCTGTGAGGGCTTTATTTGGCTGTTGGGTTTCCTCATAAATTCCCGCATAGAAACCACCACCATCAGGACTGCGTAAATCCTTAGCGGCTTCAAAAAGTTTTTGAGCATAAGCATTATTCGGAAACAGATAACGCCAGCCAAATGCTGCTTTAGAGCTAAAGGTTCTAAACTGGGGAAACAGCTTATTTTCTTCGGTAATAGTTGCCCAGGCAACACCATTAGAATAAACAGTATTGTAGAGAAAATAAGGAGGTTGATCAATGTTGTCTTCCGAAACAGCAGTCAACTGTCCAGTAGCGTCAAAACGCCGTTTTTGTGTTTCTAAAACTCTGGTGGCAAAATCTTCTAAATATCCGACTAAACCAAATTCAATTCCATCTAAAATATAAGATTCACTCACTACATAATTGTTCGCATTAGTAGTTTGAAAATCACGCGTATCCACGGGAATTTGTACACCATTAATATCCACAAATTTAAATGGTTCTAAAGCTACTGCTTTCGGTGCTTTAAATCCCCAAAGTTCATATCCCCTGGCAGCATATTCTTCATAACCTAGTCGTCCTTCTTGGACTAACAAAGTTTTCTGATCGGGGAGAACTGTAGCGCCAAAAATTTGATCATCTTTAAGCGATCGCCCAATTTGCCATTTAGTCACAATCCCCTGAAGCCAATCATTATACTGCGGGTGACAGGTACGGATGACGTGAAAGGCCGCTAGTAACCGCCCAATATCTAAAGCAGACCAGCCAATTCCTTTTGCTACGGGGTTATTGCCGTAATCAACCATTTCGCCGGTGGCGGTGTTGTAAACTTTATTCGGTAAAGCGTCCTCAAATAGCTTCAGGTTAATCAGGGAGGTGAGAAATGGATTCAGGCGCGAGTCGAAGTCAGACTGATCAATTAAATTTAACCAGCGTGCGGCGTTTAAGGCCATGAGGTAATTACCCATGTCCCAGAGTGTTCCGGAGGGATAGCCGCCGGTGGAATTGGTAAATCCGGTTTTTGGTTGGTAGTTGTTGACAAAATATTGCCAGGCGGCGCTGGCGTAGGTCTGTTCCTCTGGGGTGAGGGGATCGGTGATGGTGCTACAGCTGTTGGTGTTGGGGGTTTGAGCTATGCTGGTGTTGGGGATGTAAAGTAAAAATTGCAGCAAGGTTCCACAGAGGAATAATGCAATTAGTGGGAAGATTTTTTGGGGAAGATGTTTGAGCATGGTTTGATGATCTCACGCAGAGTCGCAGAGTCGCAGAGAAGAATGCCTGAGAATTTATAAGCCAGCCCAGACTGTGAGGGGTTTTCCGACTTGTTTATATAGTAGGCTGGAGAGAATTACGCCGTTGTTGTTGGCGGTGAGGCTGGTGTTGGGTTCGCCCAGAGATTCGTAGTAGCCGTTGTACCAGCCGTTTTCGGATTGCAGATTTGTTTGGACAAAATCCGAGAGTTTACGGGTGTAGTCGGTGTTATATAGTACGTTCCAGCCAATGGCGGCTTTGCTACTGACAAATCGTAAGTTCTGATGTTGTTCGCGGGTGTCTGTAATCGCTACCCAAGGTTTTCCATTCACAAATAAGGTGTTGTAAACGAAGTAGGGGGGACGGTCTAGGTTGTCTTCTGTGACGGCTGTTAATTGTCCGGTGCTTCGATAACGGGCTTCTTGGGCTGCTAATATGCGATCGGCGAAAACTTTCGGTAAAGATTGAAATCCGGTTTCAATGCCGTCTAAGATAAATGGTTCGCTGAGGACGTAGTTATTAGCGCCTGATGTGTCATGATCTCGTTTATCGTAGGGTATGCCTTGGCCGTAAAGATTGGCATAGCCTGTATTGGCTTGATATTCTAGGGCGGCTTTGACATTTAAGCCCCAGAGTTTAAGACCGTAGGCGGCATAGTTTCCGTAGCCTAAGCGTCCTTCTTGGTTATATTGTTCTTTCCCTTCGACGACGCTGGTACCATACATTTCACCTTTACTGGTGAGGCGTTTAACTTGCCAAGATTCCCAAACTTTTTCGGTTGGCGATCGCCACTGGGGGTATTTTGTCCCGACTATTTTTAACCAAAGTGCCATTCGTCCTAAATCGATGGCTGACCAGCCAATTTCTTCGCGTTTTTCTAGTTGACCGTAGTTAACTGGTAGGAGAGTTTTGGAGTTATAGACTTTGTTGGGGAGTTCTTTTTTGTATAAAGGCATAGTTGCTAATGTCTGCAACATTGTCCCCATCTTTTCATCAAATTCTGACGCAGAGACAATCTTCAGTTCCTTGGCGCTGACCAAAGCTGCCATTCCAGCTGCTTGATCCCATAAAGTTACAGAAGGAAAGCCATCAACGGAATTGACTAAACCTGTTTCATTGTTCCAGTTCCGCTCAAAATATGACCAAGCTTGACGGGCGATCGCCATTTCTGCTGGGGTGAGTTTTCCGACATTCGCCGCAACATAGGGTACAAGAGAGATTTGAACTTCTTTGGGGTTAACGGGATCGCCTGGTAAAACTAAAGATTCCGCGTCAAGTCTCGCCAGTTCTTTGGGATCAACTCCTGATTTTTTCACTGAAGCCATCGGTTGTGTGCTAGATGTTTCTGGTGTGTTTACAGAAGCCTTCTGAGTCCGAATTAGATACCCAGATAAGGAATTAAGCATAGAAATGGCGATCGCCGCTGTGACTACTCCTCCGACAGCAGCCAGTATAGATAACTTGTTTGGTGGTGGTTCAAAATCAGAGGTCATTTTTGTATAAGTCCTTGTGGTGTTACTTAATATACAGTTTTACAGATAATAACAATTTCATCCTGATCTACAAGCAAATATAAAGATATACAAACTGCTGTAGATATTTTTTCAACGCCCAGGTTGCTTAAAACTTGATTCGGAGTTGTCCGGAGAGGCCGTTGTTATTGTAAGCGCTTTCGCCGGTGTCTTGATTGCGAACATTACTAAATATATAGCCCAGGTCTACTTCTGCATTGGGTGCAAGTTTGGCTGTACAGCGAGTTTGATAGCTATTGGCGTTGTCAAAATTTCCATTGAGTCGCTGTTGTCCGACGGTGACAGCAAAGCGACAGCGCCAGCCATCAAATAAATTTCCTTCCCAACCCAACTCAGCATTATAAACCAGAAAATCTGGCGGAGAAAAATAGCCACTCTCTCCTTCAACATCACTTGTGTAGTTCCAAGAAAACAAGTTAGCAGCCACAGAAAATTGACCTAATTTCCGTTCTAATCTGCTAAAAGACTGTTGTTCAGAATTACCATCGCTATAACTACCCCAACGATATAAAGCAAACAAGCTAGTATCTTGGTCAATCTGCCAAAATAAATTTGGCCCAAATCGCCAAGCTGTAATTTGATTATCTAAAGTTTGAGCATTGAATTTATAAAGCCCTTGTTCGATGTTTCCTGAAATAGCCACAAGAGATGTTAATTTACCATTTGGTGCAACTTTAGCGGGAGAAATGGCAGCTTCGACTTTAGCATTAAAATTCATCGCTGTGGGTAGACGATTAAAAGTATCTATTCCTGTGGCTGTGACTAGAGTCACTTCTCCAATTTTTCCTTCCCAGCCCACTTGTAAGGGAATATTGATAATTGTCTCAATACCCGATTTTTTAAAACTATTGAAACCTGTTTTAAACCTGATTAAATTGCCATTTTCTAGTCGAAATTGCGCTGTGGGTTCAATAATTTGATTGATTTGGCCAAAATTATCACTATCATTCCGAAAATCTGTTTGGATATTTTCTAAAACAGCAAATGGTGTTAAAGGTTCAGTCGATGTTGGTGGTGGAGTTATTTTGGGTGGTGGTGGTGGTGGTAATTTGAGACCAGGATTAAAATTTTCTGGAGCAGTCAGTAAAATCGGGTCTGGGGTTTGGGGAATTAGATCAGATTTTGCCAGTTCGGTAACTGAAGTAATTCGCTCATTCAAGTCTGCTATTTCATTATTTGAATCCTCAATCAAAAATTCTGTGCCAGGATGATGATGATTATGGGAGTGGTTTTCTTCCAGGCTAATAACCGAAATAACTGGTTCCGCCTTTGCTTGATTCATCCATAACATTCCCAAACTAACACTATAAATGATTATCCGTAAATTACCTGCGTATTTATAACTAAGCACCTGATGAAAAATATACGTCATTAATTAGTGTACCTCTGATCCAGGTAAAAATTGATCACAAGATATTGCAAATTTTCAGTAGTGAACTATACTGGGCAAACGAGTGTATTTGAGGTGATTTGAGAATCTGGATTGAATCTCATAACTACTCAGTCACCCTTGGTCTGTTCTCCAGAGGCAATATTCAGAACTTAACTGATCAAAGTCGCGGCTACTTTTCCAGAAGATAGGAAAATCGCCAATTGCGAATTAATGCCTCAGTAAATCTGAATACTAATACTTTTATTTTCCAAAGTTTACTTTACCAAACCAAGCACGAAACAGACAACCATTAATTTTTGAATTTTCTTTCAGGTGCAATATGGCTTCAGTCTCTATTCTTAATGATGCAATAAATTTTTCTGGTAATAGCCGTTCCAGCCTCAAAAAAAGAACCCTGCTGTTTCGCTATTTGGCAGAAATAAATTTAATTTTTGGTGCTTGGTATTTGCATTGGCGGATTGGTAACTCTATCAACTTTGATGCATTGTGGCTTTCGATTCCCTTATTATTAGCAGAAATTTACAGTTACTGTGGTGGAGTCATGTTTGTCGTTGGACTTTGGCGACCCCTCGTCAGACAAATTAAATCCCTCGACCAGCTAACACCAAGCATACCCACCGCTGATTGGCCTACTGTAGATGTATTTGTCACCTGCTACAACGAACCGCCCGAAATTGTCGAAGCAACCGCCAGAGATGCTTTAGCAATGGATTACCCCACCATCAAGTTACGCGTTTATATCCTGGATGATGGTAATTCCGAGCAAATGCGACGGATGTCAGAAAGATTATGTATTGAAGATTTACAATCGCCATTATTACAACAAGAAGCTAACCGAATTGATGCAGAACGTTCGACTCTGGTAGAGCGTCTTGAACAATTAAATAATTTACAACCAGATTTACAAGCGGCTGAAGAATGGTTACAAAACTATTCTGACACAGCAGATCATCCGACAAAACTTTTAAATAATCTCCGGCAATTTCTTTTATGGTTAAATATTTCTAGTCAAACTAATAGTAATTCCCAGAATACTATACAAGAACGCCTAACTACAGAACGAGAATTATTAGAAGCAGCCATTTACCAAAAAGAATTAGAACTAGTTGAACTCGCACGTTTGCGTTATATTGCTCGACCCAAACAACCAGGAATAGCACATCACGCCAAAGCAGGTAATCTCAATTACGCAATTTTTTCTGGCGAAACTGTCGGTGATTTTATCCTGACTTTAGATGCAGATCATATTCCTAAACCCCAATTTCTCAAGCGAGTTTTGCCGTATTTTTTAACTTACAATTTCTTCTCAGGAAAGTACGAATCAAACAAAATTGCCTTTGTCCAGACACCCCAAGATTTTTATAATATTCCCTCTGGCGATCCCTTTGGTCATCGCGCCAGTTTATTTTATGGCCCTTTGCAACAGGGTAAAGATGGGATGAATGCGGCTTTCTACACAGGTACAAATGCCGTATTGAGAAGAGAAGCATTAATTAGTGTAGGGCTACAATATTTTGCCGATGAATACGCCAAAGATGAAAAGCGTTTAGATGAATTTGAATTAATTGGCGGTGTATCCAGCAACAGTATTACTGAAGATATGAATACAGCTATGCGCTTACACGGTGCTGGCTGGAAATCGGTTTATCACAATGAATTGTTAGCGGAAGGATTAGCACCTGATGATTTGAGTTCTACATTGAAACAGCGATTACGTTGGGCGCAAGGAACTATACAAGTTTTAGTCAGAGAAAATCCCTTAACAAAAGCCGGACTCAGCTTTTGGCAAAAGTTGCAATATTTCAAAACCATGTATAGCTATTTTTCAGGTTTTGCGACTGTGATATTTATCTTGTGTCCGATCATCTATTTTTTCACAGGAATTATCCCAGTGAAAACATACGGACCTGATTTTGCTTTACACTTCTTCCCAGCTTTTGTGATTAATCGCCTTACCTTTCTGGCTGCGACTTGGGGGATTCCCGCTAGAGAAATATGGCGTTCCGAACAATATGCGATCGCCTTATTTCCTTTATTAATGCAAGCAGTGTGGAGTGTCTTTTCTGGACAGCCAATCAAATTCCAAGTTACACCCAAGCAGCGCCAATCAGGAATATATCTCCGGCTGATTTGGCCGCAGTTAGTTGTCTTTAGCCTAACTATTTTAGGCATGATCTGGAGCCTGTTTCGGTTTGCGACCGGGACTTTAGATACTCCTGGGATTTATTTACTCAATGGTGCTTGGGCTATTTACAACCTGTCATTAATTTGGGCAATCATTAATGCCGCTATTTGGCAACCAAAGTCTAATTCGTAATCAAAAATTTCCCATGTACTCTGTAAGGTGCGTTAATCTGCGTCATGACGCATCTAAGAAACTGAGAAATCGTTTCTTGAAGCTATTAAAAAAGCTTCATAAAGCTTGCTTTTACTTAAATTCAATGTAAGAATTAGATCATATCTAATAAATCAATTTAAAGGTAAACTCTATGAATCCCACAGTCAAGATACTTGAACCTTCAGGCATTTTAAATGCAGTTAAAGGTAATGAACTCCGCCGGGAAATTACTAATCTTACCTCCACTGGCGCTGATATTGTGTTAATTGATTTGAAAGATGTCAATTTTATTGATAGTTCGGGGTTAGGTGCTTTAGTTGCGTCTATGCAAGCTGTAAAACAAGTTAATGGCAAACTCTTTGTCTGCTCTGTTAATGCTCAAGTGAGGATGATTTTTGAATTGACAAAAATGGATAGAATTTTACAAATTTTCCCTACTAGAGATGAATTTAATAATCAAGTCTTAGCAACACAATAATTTATTTATCTCCAGCAGAGGCGCAGAGAAGAATAAAACATCAAATAGTAATGAACCACAGATAAACACAGATGAATATGGATAAATCTGTAGCTCGTCTCCATGAAAACTGCTGATCTAAATTCCCCAAATCCTCTGTCTTCTCTGTGCTACGCGAACGAAAAAAAATGACTCTCTAACTAAAGGTAACTTTCAGTAGAGATAAATCATCATCAAAATCAGTACAAGCGCTGAGACATTTAATCTGCGCCAATACTTCCTGAAGATTACAACTATTTGCCTGACTACAGTGGATTAATACGTCCAGAAAAGCATGAAGACCCCAAATTTTACCATCTGGTTTTAGAACTTCATAAGCACCATCACTAAAGAGGTATAAAGTACTGTTTGCCGCAATTTCTAAAGTATCTACTTGAAAATTAATATCAGGGAGAAAACCAATTGGCAAATCTAAAGAATTTAGCTGTTTGATATCTGTAGCATCTTTACCCAGGAGCATCGCTGGTGGATGTCCAGCATTAGCATAAATTAATCGCTGTTCTAGACGATTGTATACTCCATACAAAATTGTGAAATACTTGTTACCATGACTACTCATTGGAAAACTATAATTAAGCGCTTTTAAAACTTCGCCGGGATGAGAAAAATTAGTATTGGGTAGAGACTGCGATCGCAAGACATTCAACACAGACACAGACAGTAGGGCTGAACCCACCCCATGTCCAGAAACATCTAAGAGATAAATAGCCAAATTATCATCATCAATCCAGTAATAGTCAAAGCAATCTCCGCCTAACTGTGCTGAAGGAACAAACAAAGCTTCCGTAGTTACAGCACCAAGAAGCGGGGATGGTAAAAGCGATCGCACATACTCCGCAGCTTCAGCCAATTCTGCTTCTAAATTTTGGTTTAGCTTCTCTAAAGCTAGCTGTTTATTTTTCAAATCCTGATTGAGTTGATGTAATCTTAACCCGGCTCTAACCCGCGCCTTCAATTCATTCATTTCAATCGGTTTAGAAACAAACTCATCCGCGCCAGCATCTAATCCTTTAACTCGCTCCCCCTCTTCCCCTGGTGCTGCTCCCTTAGCAGTCAGCAAAATAAAAAAAGTTGTCGCCAAATTGGGATCTTCCTTCACTTGACGACACACCTCTAAGCCATCTATTTCTGACATTACCCAATCACAGATAATCAAAGCTGGATGTAATATCTTCGCCTGTGTAATTCCTTCTTCTCCATTGCTGGCTACAGTGGTATCGTACCCCTGATTTTGCAATGTTCTTTTCAGTGCTGCGCGCACTATCGGATCATCATCAATAATCAGGATCTTAAACATAATTTTCAACTAATACTAAATTTTGACCAACGCGCATAAAATAAATATTTCCCTGTTATTTGGCGATTTTTTTGTTCAAATTCATTTTATTTTCATAAAACATTGTTATAACTAATTTATCAAGTAAAATTTGCTATTATTTTCCCTCCACAAATTCAAATATTTGACAGGTAAAGAATGAATAAAAAAATTCATCTAAAAGTGAAGACAGACCTTAATGATACAGAGAAAGTTTTATCATGGTTTGAGCAAATTAATCAACCTCCTCTTCCTGATCAAAATGTCTGGTGGAAATGTCAAACTTTACTGATTGAAGGTTTTACTAATATTGTAGAACACGCACACAAAAATTTACCTGTAGAAATTCCCATTGAGTTGGAAGTTGTGCGGTTAAGTGAGCATATAGAGATTCGCATCTGGTCTGTTGGTGAAGCATTTGACTTGGAACAGCAATTACAAATTACACCTGAACTCACAGATAATTTTCAAGACAGAGGTCGCGGTCTCAAAATCATTTCTTCAATAGCAGAAGAATTCAGTTATCTTCCTACAGATGATCAGCGTAATTGTCTATTTTTTAAAATCAAATATTAATTTTTTGGTCTTTCTCAGCAAGACTTAATCAGGATGTGGCAGAACGAACTGCATTCTCTGACGAAACGCTTTAGCTATTAGTCTTAGCGTCTCAAATAGAAAGAACGTGTCCCAGAATTTTGGCATTATTTAGCTTGATTATTAGGGTCATTTGCTGCTAAAAAAGCTTTAATTTCTTGTAGAAAGCCTTCTAATTCTACCATAATTTCAGTTGCACCGATGCACTCTTGTTTATGACTCATTTGTTCTAGCTTTTCTACAGCTTGCTGCATAGATATAGCTCCTACATTGGCGCTTGCACCTTTGAGATGATGTGCTTCTCGCGCTAGTTGCTGAAAATTATTGGCAGCGATGGCAGCTTTGGTTGCTTCTAAATGTAACTGGCTATCTTCAACTAATATTTGTAATAATTCCAATTCAAATTCGGTGTTATTTTCCGAAAGCTGATGTAAATGTTCCCAATCAATTGCTAGTTCAAAATCAACATTTGTATTCAAAATTACTTGGCTCCAATGCTCTAGTATGGCTCCTAATTTGTCTTTTTTTACTGGTTTACTCAAATAATCATCCATGCCAGCATCTAGACAGTTTTGTTGGTCTTCTTTCATGGCATTAGCTGTCATGGCAATGATCACGGGTTGCGGATGAAGACGACGACGAATTTCTCTAGTAGTTTCTAAACCATCTAAAATTGGCATTTGGCAATCCATGAGAATTAAGTCATAGGCAATTGTTTCTAATAGCTGTAAAACTTCTTGACCATTGTCTGCAACATCAGCTGCATAACCTAAATTTTGCAGTTGCTTCAGGGCAACTTTTTGATTGACTAAATTATCTTCGGCTACCAAAATTTTCAATTTGGATTTAGTCAAGCCAGTTTTAGGAATAATTGGTTGCTCAATTTTGGGAGATGTTGGTCGGCTTTCCAAGATATTAATGATTGTATCGAATAGCCGAGATGGTTTTACAGGTTTGACTAAATAACTAGCAAATCCTATATTTAAGGCTTTTTGAACTTCATCTCTTTGATTAGTAGAGGTCAACATAATGATGGGAATATCCGCAATTAAAGGATTTGCTTTGATTTGTGTTCCCAAAGTTAAACCATCTACTTCCGGCATTTGCATATCAATCAAAGCCACATCATAAAGCATTCCTTTTTCAGCAGCAGTTTGTAAAGCATTCAGGGCTTGGGCTGCACTGTCCGCCGCATCTACTTGCATTCCCCAACGGGTAGCTTGATGATAGATAATTTTCCGGTTGGTAGCATTATCATCTACTACTAACAAGCGCCGATGGGTGAGAATTTCCCAGTCCTGTACAGGGGAAACAGGCTGAGACTGCTGATTAAAAGCTAGTTCAAACCAAAATTGAGATCCTTTTCCTAGCTGACTGTTTACCCCAATTTTTCCCCCCATCAAACTAACTAACTGGTGACAAATAGCTAGTCCTAAACCTGTACCACCATACTTGCGAGTAATGGAAGCATCCACTTGGGTGAATGGCTGAAATAGTTTGCTTTGGTCTTCAGAGGAAATACCGTTACCTGTATCTGTGATGGAAAAATTGATGCAGGCTGTATTTGGGGTTTGATTTCGCAGTTCGGCTCGGACGACAATTTCTCCTCTGCTGGTGAATTTGATGGCGTTACCAACCAGATTCATCAAAATTTGGCGCAGCCGACTAGCATCACCTTGGAGATAAACCGGAACGTTGCGATGAATCAAGCCGGCAATTTCTAATCCCTGCTTATGGGCTTGGGGTGCTAATAATTCTAAAACTTCTTCTACACAACTAGATAAGTCAAAATCTAAAGTTTCCAGAATCATTTCTCCGGCTTCTAGTTTTGACAAATCCAAAATCTCATTAATTAAGCATAAAAGCGCATCGCCACTAATGCGAATTGTCTCGGCAAAATCACGCTGTTCTGGATTCAAATCAGTTTCTAATAATAAGCCAGTCATTCCCAAAACCGCATTCATGGGTGTGCGAATTTCATGACTCATATTGGCTAAGAAAGCACTTTTGGCTTGAGAAGCTAATTCTGCTTGTTCGCGGGCAATTTCTAGTTCTTGTCGTTGGCGTGTTTCTAGTTCCAGTAAATTGGCTTGAGCTAAAGCAATCCCGATTTGATCAGCAAGCGATCGCAAAAGTTCAATTTCCCAATTATTCCATTGCCGGGGATGATTGCACTGATGGGTAATTAGCAATCCCCAAAGTTTATGTTGCCGGAAAATAGGAATCACCAGATTAGCTTTGACCTGAAATTGTTCCAGTAATTGTTTATGGCAAGGCTCGATGTCAGATTGTGCTAGATCATGAATAACGCCTATTTTACCTTGATAGTATTTCTGGAGATAATTATCTGTGAAACAAGGTTCCATAATGTTTTGACCCATAACCACAGGTAATTCAGGAATTGCAGCTTCTTTTAGTACTGTTATAGAATGATTGCCTTGCAATTGCGATATCAGTACTCGGTCTGCTTGCAATAGTTTTTGTACTTCTGTAACGCTAGTTTGCAGAATGTCATCAATTTGTAAAGACTCACGAATTTTTAAAGTCACATCAGCTAATAATTGCGATCGCAAGTTTTGTCGATGTAAATCTTCTTCGGCTTGCTTGCGTTTGATAAACTGACCGACCTGATTACCAATAGACATCATCACTTTCAGCAAATCTGCATCTTGTGGCTGAATTGTTTTGCTGAAGAAAGTCATCACACCTATAGTAATGTTGCCACTACGGATAGGAAAACCAAAAGCTGCGTGCAATCCCACTTGAGCCGCAACTTCCATTCTCAGAAAACTCTCATCATCCGCTACATCAATGAGCCATATAGGTTCGTCACTAGCCAATATCCGCCCTGGTAATCCCATTGCTGGCGCAAAAATAGTTTGTCTGGTGATTCTTTCAAACTCTTGTAGTTCAGGGGCTAATCCATACCAGATGTCGAGACACCGCAGCACATTTGTTTGCTGATCTAGTATCCAAATTTCACCCAAATCCCATGCCAAACTCTGGCAGATACCTGACAAGATGCCTTGTGTAGCTTTAGCAATGGTGACAGATGCTGCTAAAGCGCTGGTAGTAGCATATTGAGCAGCCAAATGTTTTTCTGCTCGCTGACGTTCAGTAATATCAATACCAGTAGCAATAATATACTCAATGTTACCTTGTTCGTCTTTCAGGTGAGCATTAGTCCAAGCGATCAACCGCCGATTCCCAGATTTTGTTACCCAGTAATTATTGTAGTCTTTGATTTTCTGACCATTAGCT
Source organism: Nodularia sp. LEGE 04288 (assembly GCF_963896525.1). NCBI lineage: Bacteria > Bacillati > Cyanobacteriota > Cyanophyceae > Nostocales > Nodulariaceae > Nodularia > Nodularia sp. LEGE 04288. The sequence goes on along the minus strand of NZ_CAWQOY010000066.1, from coordinate 53,101 downwards.
ATCTGCTCAAAAAATGCTTTGACTGGTTCCACCTCTTCTGGAATTAAAAACAAGTTCCAAAAATGTCTATTACTCACTTCATTAAATGAGTAACCTGTGGTTTGTTCACAAGCTTGATTAAAGCGCACAATTCGCCCTTGCAAATCCAGAACTACTACCAAGACACTAGCTGTATCTATGACAGCCGAAATAAAATTGCGTTCTTTTTTGAGTATTTCCTCTGTACGTGTGCGCTCACTAACTTCTCGATAAATCTGGTAGTAGACAAAAGCCAGAATGATAAAACACAGACAAATGGCGATCGCCACTGTCATAATAGTATTACGTCTGCTGCTTCTTGCGGCTAAAGACTGTTGCTGAAGCCGTTCTTGTTCTTCTTGCTCCATTGCATTAATCATCTCGCGGATATCATCCATGAGATTTTTACCCTGATTAGTTTTGATTACCTGCAAACTAGCCTCAAATCCCTGGTTTTGTCTTAACTCAATATTCTGTTTAATTCCTGCCAGTCTGGCTGCTATCAAAGTTTCTACAGTAGTAATCTGTCTTGGTTGATTAACTTGATTTGCTGTTAATGTTTTCAATAATTGGATTTGTTGAGTAATCTTGGTAACTGCCAATTCATAAGGTTCTAAATAAGACTTTTCACCTGTGAGAATATAACCACGCTGTCCAGTTTCAGCATCTGTCATCAGAGAAAGTAATTGTTCTTGAATATTGATTTTCTCTAAAGTTTTTTGCTGTTGATTACTAATTTCTAGATAAGTTTTTGTATTCTGATATGAAACCAAACCAATGAGGACGAGAATTGCTGATGCTAATCCCAATCCTCCCGCAATCTTTTTGAAAAATTTAAACCGGGCTTTCTTTGATTGTTGACGCTCCTGATTTACGAGTATCAAACTCGCTAAATTACGTCGCAGTTCCAATTGCTTAATAACTTGATGACCTAAAATGCGTAAAGCATTTACTTGTTCCTCCGTCAGATTACGCGGTACTTGGTCAATGACACAAAGGGTTCCCAAACTGTGTCCTTCAACATTAGTCAGAGGTATACCCGCATAAAACCGGACGTTGGGGTTTGATGTTACTAGTGGGTTAGTAGCAAATCGTTCATCAGTTGTGGCATCAGGAACGATAAATACATCTTTTTGCAAAATAGCATGAGCGCAAAATGCTATATCACGTGGGGTTTCTAGGGCTTCTAAACCAACTTTAGATTTAAACCATTGGCGATTGGTATCAACCAAACTAACCAAGGCGATGGGAGTACCGCAAATATACGAAGCTAACCGAGTCAGTTCATCAAAAGATTCTTCAGGTTGGGTATCAAGAACTTTATACTCTAAAAGCGCCTCAACTCTTGCCGCTTCGTCATCAGGTAATGATGCTTTCATAGGTGCGAATCCCTGCCTATAGTCGTTATGCGAGGTTACTCAGATTATGTCGCATGATTTTAATCATGACACAGGAAATTCAGTATATGAGAAAAATGAATTAATTGTAATAAATCTGACACACAATTAGCTTTATCTGGTCAGCAATACATTTTTAGGAATTGATTTCAGTTCACCAACCGGATGGGAAATGATTGAAAAGGCGATCGCATCTTTAGTTAAGACAATTGTTCAAATCGACGAATCAGTTTAGCCACCGATAATTCAGACATTTTGCCAACTTGAATGAGGAAGCAGTCTAGGTTGATCAAAGACTCTACATCCTAGTGCTAAATCAATCTAGAATTTATTTAAAAGCGATGTATTCGGTAAGTTAGGTGATCAACTACGCTGGGCGGTTACGAGATCAGCTATGCTGGGCGGTTACGCCATCGCACTATCTCCACCAATGCAGCCAACCACCATGCTTTGGAACTCGGAGGTTTAGAGCGAATGGTTGAAGCTTCACTGAGAGAGATGTTCTGCGTTTATGTATGATTGAGATAAAACAAACTCAAATATCTGCTCATGACATTACAAGAATTGCAAAAACAAGTCTTGAAATTACCAATGAGTCAACGCTGGCTATTGGTACAAACTTTATTAGAATCAATCCAACAAGAAACTCAACCAGTCTCAAAGAAGGGTAACTTATCCCGACTGCATGGTATTGCTAAAGGTACAGACATATCAAGTGATGAAAATATTGTTGCAGATTATGTCAGTTATCTAACTGAGAAATACCAGTGATGCGAGTTTTTATTGAATAGTAATATATTAGCTGGTGAGATGCAAAATGCCAACAATGAAAGTTGAACTACAATTGTCTTCAGAAGATTTGATCAAAGCTGTTGAGCAATTGAGTCAAGCAGATTTAAAGCAGTTTATTTCTCAAGTTATCGCTTTACAAGCACAACGTACTGCTCCGAGTTTGATGCAACAGGAGTCAGAATTGTTATTAAAAATTAATCAGGGGATTTCTTTAGATATTCAGAACTATTACAATGATTTAATAGCAAAAAGAGAAGCAGAAACTCTAACTGATGAGGAATATAGAGAGTTATTGAGCTTAACTGAACAGATTGAAAAACAGCAAGCACAACGCATTGAATATTTGGTAGAGTTGGCGAATTTACGAGGAATTTCGCTGAATGCGTTGATGGAAAGTTTAGGTATTCAGACGCAAGTTTATGTCTGAAAAAAGAGTCACAGCACAACAGAAAAAAGCTGTCGCTAAACGTGCAAATGGATGTTGTGAATATTGTCGAAGTCAAGTGAGGTTTGCTATTCAACCCTTCTTAAGTGATCATGCGATCGCACTCACAGCTATATATGAATCGTTCAATTAATGAAAAGTATTATCTCCTAGATTTTTCTTGGCAGAATGAACACGCCTTAAGTCCATGCTTTTGAAAGATACTAGGATTCGTATTAATGTAAATTTTGCGTTTATTATCATACATCATATATTCTAGTGCTAAACTCTTCCAGTGATTACAATCTCTATGAAAGTGATAATTTTCATTGGTTAAAATTCCTATATATTCCGAGCCTCTTAATTTTCTTGATATTTCTTGAGATTGTTTTCGTATCTCTTGATTTAAATTTTCTATTTTAACTTTGTATTGATGCTGTTCTTGAAGTAGTTTTTCTATTTGAGAATTTAATATTTTTTGTTGGTTTTCTAAACTATTTTTTCTACTTAACTCTTGATTTAGAAGGAGGATTTGATTTTGTTGGTTAGTTTTTATACCATTAAGTTTATTAATTTCTTCACGAAAATCAATTATTTGAGAATTTAATTGACTAATATAATTTTCACATTTTTTTATGTTTTTATATAGGTTATCAATTTCATGTAATCTTAAATTGTAGTCTACTAATTTTTCCTCTAAATTTTCTATTGCCACATCTCTTTGGTAACCAAGATCATTTATTATTTTTTGGAATTTTTTAATATCTTCATTGCCATCATTTTTATAGATATTAAGTGAGGATATTTTTTTAATTAATTGCTCAATTTTATAAATTAGTTTTAATCTCTTAGGGCTTATTTGAGTTTCTTTCGCTTTTATATCTTTACTAATTTTATCTAGTAATTCTTCAACAAATATAATTTCTGAAGTTTGAATTTTATTCATGGAATTAACTAGATTTTCAATCTGAATATAATCTTTCTCTTCTTCACTAATTATAAGTGCTTGAAAAAATTTTTGAATCCTGTTTAGAGTTTGATATTTCTTCGGTCTTCGAGGCTCTAATTCATTTTCAACTAAATTTCTTTTTTGTTCTAATACTTCTAGTGTTTTAGCAACTCTTTCATGGCTTCCATTTCCGTTTGTACTGAGTCTTGCAATTATTTTTTCATATAGCCAAATTTGAGATTCTAACTTATTTAATTTTTTAACTTGTTCATGATTATCTAATTGTGAAGCAAATTCGTTTTTTTGAACTTGTTGTTGAAAATTATTTACCTTTGCAGCTATTTTTCCTGTAAAGCAGCAAAGAAGTAACTCAATAGTTTGAGCATATGGGAAAGAGTAATCAGTAAAAAAACCGAAGAGAAGCCAAAATATTAAGGTTCCTAATAAGAAAAATATAACTTGGAAATAGCTTACCAACTTGCCAAACAAAGTTAAAGGCTTTAAGTCTCTATTTAAGAGATAAGGATAATAATAATTATTATTAACAGTATTATTATCACCTAGAATATTGTTGTTATTACCATTCCCTTGAATGGCTCTGATATCATTACCTTGATTTAAATTGTGATTTACGGCAGTATCAGTCTGATGCGGTGCATTAGCATCAGGCTGTTGTGAGTCAGAACTATCAGGTAACTGACTCATAAATTAATTCCTACAGACCCAATAGGTCAGAACGAGCAGCAGCAGCTAACCAAGTTGCAACTTTCACAATAATAGGCTTCGCAGTAGACCAAACTTTTTTTCCTGCATCTACTGTTTTGCTAGTTTTCTCAAGTGTTTCTGCCACAGTTCCTAAACGCTCTAATGCTCTGCTGTTATTTGGTTCTTCTTTGTCGGTTGCTTTCTTTGCAACACCCAAGTCTTCAATTACTTCTTCTTTAGTATTTGCTGGTAATTCTGCTCCTTCAACCAAAGTTTCGAGTTCTGTTAACAACTTTACGATACCTTCTTTGGTTAACGGTGTTCCAGTATCAGTAACAACTTGATTCTGTTGTGTAAGTTGATTACCATCTCCCAGAACTGCCTGATTATTATTTCCTTGCACTGCTCTGATATTATTACCTTGAATATTGTTAAGATTGCCACTAACAGAACCACCAACTGAAAACCCACTGGGATTGCTAGTCATATTACCTATCTTTTGGATTTATGGAGCGGACACTAAAATTCTACCTTCAATCGATTCATACTCATCTTCTAATAACTATAACTTAGCTTTTTGATAATTATTACTATAAAATACAACATCATAAACCTATTTGGGTTTAAATGCAGAACTAAAACTTACGACTATCATCACTCTTCTATCAATTGTTTCAGTTCATCAATATTTGCAGAAAATCGAAGTTCAGCATTTTCTTCTTCTTGCTTTGCTGCTTGCAAATTTTGAGAAATTTCCTCCCGGCGTTCCTCCCGTAAATATTGCTGCAATAATAATTGAATATGTAACTTCTCTTCAGTTGAAAAACATTTTATCGCTTCAACCACATCACTAAACATCATAACTGTCAATACCTGTTATTACTATATTTAAAATTTAATCCTAGATCAAAACCCCTCTTCCTCCTCTCTGCGTCTCTGCGCCTCTGCGTGACACAAAAAAAACGGCAGAGAATCAAAATTCCCTACCGCATCTTCAACTTTTACAAATTATTAACTACGACTCAATGCCTTGGGGTAACAATTCCCGGCGTTGTTCAGAACTAACTTGGACAATCCCATTCTCATCAACATCAACTATGGCTGTATCGCCATCCTTAATGCGACCAGACAGAATCTCTTCCGCTAGACTATCTTCTAACAAGCGCATAATCGCTCGACGTAACGGCCTTGCACCGTAACTCGGACTGTAACCTTCCTCAATCAAGCGATCCTTGAAGCGATCGGTAACTTCTAAGACGATACCCTTCTCAGTTAGACGACCAAATACTTCCTTGAGCATGATTTCGGCAATTTGTGTCACCTCTGGCTTGCTCAACTGACGGAAGACGATAATCTCATCTAGTCGGTTGAGGAACTCAGGACGGAAGTATTGCTTCAGTTCTTCGTTCACCAAAGAGCGAATGCGGTTGTATTGAGTCTCGGTAGCATCATCGGCGAATTCAAAGCCGATACCGCCGCCGCCTTTTTCAATTACCTTAGAACCAATGTTGGAAGTCAAAATCAGCAAGGTGTTCTTGAAGTCTACCGTGCGACCTTTGGCATCGGTTAACCGACCGTCTTCCAAAATTTGCAACAGCATATTGAAGACATCGGGGTGGGCTTTTTCGATTTCGTCGAATAGCACCACTGTATAAGGTCGCCGTCTGACAGCTTCAGTTAATTGACCGCCTTCGTTATATCCAACATAACCAGGAGGCGAACCAATCAGTTTACTGACGGTGTGGCGTTCCATGTATTCCGACATATCCAGGCGGATCATTGCTTCTTCGGAACCAAAGAAGTAAGAAGCCAAGGACTTCGCTAACTCGGTTTTACCTACACCAGTTGGACCGGAGAAGACAAAACTAGCGATGGGTCGATTGGGATTTTTCAAACCGACACGAGCGCGACGAATTGCCCGTGAAACTGCTTTCACTGCGTCTTCTTGACCGATTAAGCGCTGATGCAAGGTATCTTCCATGTGCAGCAGCTTCTCGGATTCCGATTCGGTGAGCTTGTTCACCGGTACGCCAGTCCAGGAAGCGACGATGTGAGCAATATCCTCTTCGTCAACTACAGGTTCTTCACCTTCAGTCCCGGTGGCGCTGGTTTTGCTTTGAGCGATCGCGCGGATTTCGGCTTTGATTTCCATTTCGCGATCGCGCAGTTCGCCAGCTTTGTCAAAGTCTTGTCCGCGTACAGCGTCGTCTTTTTCTTTTAAGATTTGACGTAGTTCTTTGTCTAACTCTTTGGCTGCTGGTGGCAATTGGGAGTTAATCAAACGTACCCTAGAACCAGCTTCATCGATTAAATCAATGGCTTTGTCTGGAAGGTAGCGATCGCTGATGTAACGGTCAGATAATTTGGCCGCAGCTACAAGCGCTTCATCAGAGATTTTCAGCTTGTGGTGTTGCTCGTAGCGTTCGCGCAACCCGTGCAAGATTTCAATAGTTTCATCAACTGACGGTTCACCCACCATTACTGGCTGGAAGCGTCGCTCAAGGGCTGCATCTCGCTCGATGTGCTTGCGGTACTCATCTAAGGTTGTGGCTCCAATACACTGCAACTCCCCTCTAGCCAAAGCTGGCTTGAGGATATTTGCTGCATCAATGGCTCCTTCCGCCGCACCTGCACCAATTAGGGTGTGTACCTCGTCAATCACCAGAATGACATTACCCGCAGAGCGGATTTCATCCATGATTTTCTTGAGGCGTTCTTCAAATTCACCCCGGTACTTGGTTCCTGCTACTAGCAAGCCAATATCTAGAGTGACTACGCGCTTATCTTCCAGGATATCGGGGATATCTTTGTTGGCAATGCGCGATGCTAAACCTTCAGCGATCGCTGTTTTACCAACCCCTGGTTCACCAATCAATACTGGATTATTTTTAGTCCGGCGACCCAAAATTTGGATCACTCGTTCAATTTCTTTGGCGCGTCCTACAACTGGATCTAGCTTGTTGTCCGTCGCCATTTGGGTCAAGTTCGAGCCAAACTCATCCAAAGTTGGAGTTTTGGTGCGTCCCGATGGACCAGTGGCTGAAACCTCTGCTGTTTCTCCCAGCATTCGGATAACTTGGGTTCGTACTTTCGATAAATCTACCCCTAGATTTTCTAGCACCCTGGCTGCCACACCTTCCCCTTCCCGGATCAGGCCCAACAGCAGATGCTCGGTGCCAATGTAGTTATGCCCTAATTGGCGCGCTTCTTCCAAGGATAGTTCTAAAACTCGCTTTGCCCGTGGCGTAAACGGAATTTCCACAGCCACAAAGCCCGAACCCCGGCCTATGATTTTTTCTACCTCAATGCGGGCATCTTTAAGATTGACACCCATTGATTTCAACACTTTGGCCGCAACTCCCGTACCTTCCCCAATCAGACCCAAGAGGATCTGTTCGGTTCCGACAAAGTTGTGACCTAAGCGGCGGGCCTCTTCTTGGGCCAGCATGATTACCTTAATGGCTTTTTCTGTGAAGCGTTCAAACATACATTTTTCCCATCACCTGCGTCGTGCCGGTATGCTGATTTTAGCACAGGCTCGGCTTTTGGATGCCTGTATAAAGATTATAGGCGACCAGAAAGTTTCGCCCCAGATGATGGCGTAATTGTTAATTATTTATTACTTTTTATCTGGCTGCTATACTGAGGGGCTTGAGTCTACCAGTGTTTCTGGGCTTGACTACTATGCAACAGACCACGATGGTTAAGGGTTTATTCAACCATTTACAAACATTAACTTTTAACATATTCATCCGGATCAAGTCAAGAATATCGCCAACCTATATATTTTTCTAAAGTCAAACTTTTTATTGATTAAATATTTCAATCAAATAATTTGCCGGAAACCTGAATTTTTGATCATTACTGTGATCCTGATCGCGGTTTGCTCATTTTCAGCGCCGAAGAAGCAGGGGAGCAGGGGGGGATTTGTAAGTTACTCAAAGTATTTGCCAAAAAGACTGGCGCAAGCGATCCCCGGAGGGGGGGCTTTGCCCATCGCTCACAGTAATGTACCAATTATCCAAAGTTTCTGGTAAATCTGAGAGCCACAGCACCAGAGCATCTTCGCCATTATCTTGGTAATAACCCTTACGCCGCCCCGCTATTTTGAAGCCAAATTTTTCATATAAAGATATAGCCGCCACATTAGAAGCTCGGACTTCGAGGGTAGATCGTTCTAAACCGCGATCGCAAGCAGCCTTCAGCAAAGAATATAGTAAAACCTGCCCCAAGCCTTGACGGTGATATTGGGGATGAATCGCCAAAATTGTAATGTGTGCTTCGTCTAAAATTGCCCAAAAACAGCCCAATCCCAGCAGCTTTGACGGAGCCAGGGGGGAAAACAAACCCAATAATTCACTGTTAGGACTGTCTAACTCTCTTTGGTAGCCTTCCATCGTCCACAGACCGCCAAAACAGGCTTGATCTAGTTCCAGGATTGCACTTAGATCCTCTGAAGTCAGTGTTTTAAGCTTTAAATTTAATGAAGTCACGTTTATGGGGAATGGGGAATGGGGAGACAATAGCGAACTGAAGTTAGGCATATCTCCTGTTACCGTGATATTTTCGGTAAACTGAGAATCGGGTGACTTTCTCACGCCACGCCCAAAAAAATTTCAACTTTGAGCAAGGATAATTTATAAAAACTATGGTATCGACTCACCCCACAGAGGTTCAATATGCTGGTAGTCAGTATTTACCTCAAAGGCGCAACTCAGAGGCTAATGTTTCCCCCAATCAGGAACTTTTGCCTTTGACCGCTCAAGTTAATAGTCAAGACATCCTGGAGATTGGTGGGTGTGATGTCACAACCCTAGTGCAGCAGTTTGGTTCACCTTTGTACATTTTAGATGAAGAAACGCTGCGTTTAGCTTGTCAGCAATACCGCGATTCATTTAAGCAATATTACCAGGGAGAATCTCAGGTATTATACGCCTCAAAAGCCTGGAATTGTCTAGCTGTTTGCGCGATCGCAGCATCCGAAGGTTTGGGAATAGATGTAGTTTCAGGAGGCGAACTCTACACAGCGCTGAATGCTGGTGTTAGTCCTGATAAACTCTATCTCCACGGTAATAATAAATCTCGTGAAGAACTAGTTTTAGCCATCGACTCTGGTTGTACCATTGTGGCGGATAACTGGCAAGAACTGCATACCTTGGTGAACATAGCAGAACAAGCACCGGGGACATCTTCCCCCATCCGCATCATGTTGCGGTTAACACCAGGGATTGAATGCCATACTCACGAATACATTCGCACGGGACATTTAGATAGTAAATTTGGCTTTGACCCCAATGATTTGGACGAGGTATTTACCTTTGTCAGTCAGCAACCTTGCTTAAACTGCGTAGGGTTACACGCTCACATTGGGTCTCAAATTTTTGAACGCCAACCCCATCAAGATTTGGCAGCTGTGATGGTGCAGTGGTTACAAAAGGCGGCAAATTACGGTTTAAGTATCACAGAATTGAATGTTGGTGGCGGTCTAGGAATTAGGTACACCGAATCTGATGATCCCCCCAGTATTGAAGAATGGGTCAAGGCGATTTGTGAAGTCATTCAAGCCGCTTGTACAGCCGCAAATCTGCCTTTGCCGAAATTGTTGTGTGAACCTGGGCGATCGCTGATTGCCACGGCCTGCATCACGGCCTATACTATTGGATCAACGAAAGTCGTACCCGAAATTCGTACCTACGTCTCAGTTGATGGCGGTATGTCTGATAATCCCCGACCAATTACTTACCAATCAGTTTATCGCGCAGTAGTTGCCAACAAGGTATCTGCTCCGCTCACCGAAACAGTAACCATTGCTGGTAAGCATTGTGAATCAGGGGATATTCTGATTAAAAACGCTCAACTGCCAAAAACTGAACCAGGGGATATTCTGGTAATTATGGGAACTGGTGCGTACAATTACAGTATGGCATCTAACTATAATCGCTTACCCCGGCCAGCAGCTGTTGTAGTGGTGAATGGCGAGGCCAATTTAATTTTGCGCCGCGAAAGTTATCAGGACTTGATTCGACAAGATTGTTTGCCAGACAGACTAAACGTGCAGAAGTAACCAGTTGAAATCAGTTAACAGTTACCAGTTAACAGGCATATGTGAGGAATTGAAACCCGCCACCAAAGCTTTCCACTAATTGGTGTGGTCTTTCACTAGTTATAAAACTGATAACTGATAACTGATAACTGTTAATGCCTCAAGCGTAAACCTTTGGGGCATGAAAATGACAGCGAAATGACCGAATATTGAGGGAGAACAAAGAGTAATCCAGATGTCATGAGAGATTCACCGAAGCAATGGCTGACAAACCTGGGATGGTCGCAGTCCTTGCTGCTTGGGACTCTGGATATCTTGTTAGTGTTAGCGCTGACTTACATCATACTAGTTATTATTAGTGAGCGCCGAACACTGTGGATGGTACGGGGTTTTATTCTCTTGATGCTAGCCTCAGCAATCAGTGGCAGAATGGGTCTACCACTGCTAAATTTTGTTCTCGAAAAATTGGTGATTGGCTGCGCGGTGGCGATGGCGGTTGCTCTCCAGTCCGAGTTTCGCCGATTTTTGGAGCAAGTGGGACGTGGTGAATTTCAGCAGTTATTTAAACCATCCAGTTTAACTATCCCCAAGTCTGATAGTGTGATTGATGAAATTGTGGATGCGGTGAAAGAACTTTCAAAAAACCGCATAGGAGCTTTGCTGATTTTGGAAACAACTGGTCCAATTCACGAGCGGGATTTTTCTGTACCGGGAGTCAAGCTGAATGCGGATGTTTCTAAGGAACTGATCCAAACAATTTTTCAGCCAAAAACTTTACTGCACGATGGGGCAACCTTGATCCGTGGCTCGCGGATTGTGTCATCAGGTATAATTTTACCACTTTCGGGACGCACAGCCTCGCGCCAGTTGGGAACACGCCATCGGGCGGCGATGGGAATTACTGAGCGAGTCGAAAATTGTATCTGTGTCGTTGTATCAGAAGAAACGGGTTCTATTTCCTTAGCGGAACGAGGAAATCTGAATAGACCACTCACCATTAGGACACTCAAAGAGTCTTTAGATGCTCGATTATCAACCTCTGTAGATCGGGAAGCTGTTGCTCCTAGTCTGTTAGGTTTGGGTCTTCAGGTGGGTCGTAAGGCAATAGGATTAGTTTCACGTGTACTCGGATTACCATCGACCGCTTCTCGCAATAAAAAATGACAGCACAACAAACTGAATTGCAAAATTTACCCTCTGACTTAAAACGAGAACTACTGCCAAAGCACGTTGCAGTGATTATGGATGGCAATGGTCGATGGGCTAAACTTCAAGGTCTACCCAGAATTATGGGACATAAGCGAGGAGTGGATGCCCTGAAAGATTTGCTGCGCTGTTGTCAAGATTGGGGCATTCAGGCACTAACGGCTTATGCTTTTTCTACTGAAAACTGGAAAAGACCCCAGGAAGAGGTAGATTTTTTGATGACCTTGTTCCAAAAAGTTTTACGCCAAGAACTACGGGAAATGATCGAGGAGAATGTGCAAATCCAGTTTGTGGGCAACTTGGATGCTCTGCCGCGATCGCTGCAAGCAGAAATCTCCCGCTCAATGGCAGAAACCAAGAATAATCGTGCCATTCGGTTTACGGTAGCTACTAATTATGGCGGACGGCAGGAAATTTTACAAGCTTGCCGCGCGATCGCCGAAAAAGTGCAGCAAGGTCTTATTCAACCTGATGAAATTGATGAACAGTTATTTGAGCGTCACCTGTACACAGCCGGAATTACTGACCCCGATTTATTAATCCGTACCAGTGGCGAAATGCGCCTTTCAAATTTCCTCCTCTGGCAAATGGCCTATGGAGAAATCTATATTACTGATGCTCTTTGGCCAGATTTTGACCGTAACGAATTTCACCGCGCCTTGTGTGCCTACCAGCAACGAGAGCGGAGATATGGGAAAGTTTAGATCAGACGGATAAAAACGACTAATCAATATATCACCAAAACAATTTAAAATCCAACATTTCCAAATATGTAAGTAATATCTATGACTAATTGCTAAAATACTAAATCTTAATCGATTAACTGTAGATTTAAATTCAGGAGCATCAGGTCGGTATGTGGCTAGATATTTGCAATCGATGGAAAGGCACGTCTTTAAAAAGCTTTATTCCGCTGTTTCTAGTAGGAGTCAGCTTGATTAGTGCGATCGCTGCCTGCTCTCCTGGTAATAGTGGCAGCGCTTCCACAAGAAAAGAACTTACCTTGGTGAGCTACGCTGTCACCCGCGCCGCATATAAAAACATTATTCCCCTATTTACAGAATACTGGCGAGACAAAACCGGACAGACAGTCACCTTTGGCCAAAGCTACGGCGGCTCAGGCTCCCAAACTCGTGCAGTGATTAACGGTTTAGAAGCCGACATAGTAGCCCTAGCACTATCGGCAGACACCCAGCAAATCCAGGATGCCGGACTGATTAAAGCAGGCTGGGAGAAAAAGACACCCAACGGCGACGGTATTGTTCACAGCTCTGTGGGAGTCATCGTTACCCGCGAAGGCAACCCCAAAAATATTAAAACCTGGGATGATTTAGCCCGCGATGATGTCAGAGTGATTACGGCAAACCCCAAAACCTCCGGTGGCGCTCGTTGGAACTACATGGCCTTGTGGGGGAATGTAATCAAAACAAGCGGCACAGAAGCACAAGCCAAAGACTTTGTAACTAAAGTCTACGGCAACGTGCCAGTTTTACCCAGAGATGCCCGTGAAGCCACTGATGCATTCTTTGCCCAAAAACAAGGAGATGCACTGATTAACTATGAAAACGAAGTCATCTTAGCTAAACAGCAGGGACAGGACTTACCTTATGTAGTTCCCAATATTAATATTTCTATTGATAGCCCGATTGCCGTAGTAGATAGCTATGTGGATCGGCAAGGTAACCGCGAAGTAGCAGAAGCATTTGTCCAGTTTCTCTTTACCCCCCCAGCCCAGCGCGAATTCGCCAAAGTAGGCTTCCGGCCTGTCATCCCGGAAGTAGTCGCGGAATTTGCCGAAAACTATCCCAAAATCTCCACCCTGTTCACCATCGCAGACTTTGGCGGTTGGAATCAAGTCAGCCCCAAATTCTTTGCTGATGGCGCAATCTTTGACGACATCCAAGCCAATATAGCAAGTCGCTAGGTCTAACTCATATTCTGTAGCCATGACAGTTTCCAAAACACAGTCTACCTCCCCCTCCGCGCCCAAAAATTGGCTCAAGGGCTTTTCTTTGCCGTGGGGGGTCACCATTACCTATCTCTCCATCGTCTTGTTGCTGCCTGTGTCCGCCTTAATACTGCGGGCTGCAACCCTCTCACCAGCAGAATTTTGGCGGCTGGCTACTGCTCCCGTTGCCCTATCAACCTATAACATCACCTTTGGCACTGCCCTCTTTGCCGCCGCTATCAACTGTGTGGCTGGCACTGCCACAGCCTGGGTGCTGGTGCGCTACGAATTCCCTTTTAAACGGGTTTTAGATGCGGTGATTGACCTGCCCTTTGCTCTACCCACAGCAGTTGCAGGTATCACCCTCGCCACAGTTTACAGTGAGCAAGGCTGGATTGGCTCATTTCTGACTCCCCTTGGCATTCGGGTTTCCTTCACTCGCCTGGGGGTAGCGGTGGCCATGGTATTTATTTCTGTCCCTTTTGTGGTTCGTACCGTGCAGCCTGTGCTGCAAGAGCTAGATTACACCATCGAAGAAGCTGCCTGGTCTTTGGGGGCTTCCCGGTGGGAAACTTGTTGGCGGGTTGTGCTGCCGCCGCTGATACCTGCCATCCTCACTGGTACAACCCAAGCTTTTGCCCGTGCTGTAGGGGAATATGGCTCAGTGGTTTTGATTGCAGCTAATATTCCCTATCAAGATTTAATTGCCCCCATTCTAGTCTTTCAGCGCCTAGAGGAAAACGACATGGCTGGGGCTACGGCTATTGGCACGGTGTTACTGCTGATTTCCCTGGTACTTTTGCTGATGGTGAACGTATTACAAGCTTGGAGGCAACGCTATGACGGCTGAATCTAAATCTATCCAGTCTCTCCCCGGTGAAGTCAAGTCCGAGAAAGGTAGAGAGTGGGGAAAAATTGCTTTGATTGCGGCAGTCGTGACCTATTTGGCGATGGTCTTGCTTCTTCCTACCCTTTATGTATTTATTGGAGCTTTCAGCCGGGGTATTGGCCCGTTTTTCGCCACCCTCATCGACCCCGACTTTACTCAAGCCCTGCGCCTGACAGCAATGGCTGTAGGAATAGCTGTACCTTTCAACGTTGTTTTTGGGCTATGTGCAGCCTGGGTAATTGCCCGCCGTCGGTTTCGGGGACGTACTCTGCTGTTGAGCATTATCGACTTGCCCTTTTCTATTTCGCCCATTGTGGCAGGTTTAATGCTGGTTTCCCTCTATGGACGCAATGGGCTACTAGGTCCCCTGCTACAATCTTTGGATATCAGGATTATCTTTTCCTTTCCCGGCATTGCTCTGGCGACGATGCTTGGGGGAATGCCCTTTGTTGCTCGTGAAGTCATCCCAGTACTGGAAGAAGTCGGGACTCAGGAAGAAGAAGCTGCTAAAACCTTGGGGGCTGGAGAATGGCAAACTTTCTGGCGAGTGACACTGCCTTCTATTCGTTGGGCATTGCTTTATGGAATTATTCTCACTACGGCTCGTGCTATGGGAGAGTATGGTGCTATTGCTGTGGTTTCGAGTAATTTAATTGGCCGGACTCAGACCCTTACCCTATATGTAGAAGGGGCTTATCGCAATTATGATTCCCAAAGTGCCTTTGCCGCTTCGGTGGTGTTAGCGGGACTTGCTGGTGTCACACTGGTGATTAAAGAGGTGTTTGAGCGCCGCATCCGCATCAAAGATGAAGAGGTTTAGGGAGAAAAGCCTCTCCTTACCAAGGAACCACGATGTTCACACAAGTTGAAAAACCTGATCCACTTTCATTTGGTAGCGTGTGTTATGGACGTTAGGACTAACGCACCGAGAATCGAAGATGGTGCATTGCACGACGCGACAACTACAAAAAATGATTTGGAGATTTAATCATGTGTGTGTACACGGTGGTTTCTTACCTAGTACAGGTCGGCGGAAATAAACAGACCATTCAAAATCAATGAAAAGCCTAGAGGATAATATTTTTGACTTTTGACTTTCGACTTTTGACTTCCGCCTTGCGGTACTAGGGCTGTAGGGAGAAGGAGAGGGACAGGTTCCTGCTGCTTGACGTTCACTGAAAGAAAAAGCCAGTAATTATCAGGGGTAAGAGAATTAAGGCAGACACAATTAACACAAGTGTTGCCGGATCAATTTTAATATGGTTCTTCTGTGGATCTCGCATTTGCCACCATCTCAAAGGAACTAATATATAGGACTACTATTTGATTTTTGAACAGACACGTAGGGTGTGTTAGCGGTAGCGTAACGCACCAAAGCCTTAATAATGGTGCGTTACGGACTTCATCCTAACGCACCCTACTGGCGTGGCAAGGCTAAAATGTTGCAATAGATTTTTGAGAAAATTGAGATGAATCGATGTTTTCAGCTTTTTCTCTAATGCACTATTTTAAGCTTGCCACGCCACTACAATACTTAATTTTTTCATAAATCAAACCGGATTCCTATATATATTCAGCCTAGAGGATATTTGCTCCTTTTTCCCAGTTTCTTCAGGCTGAGAAAATAAAACAATTCAATTTTTTGGCTACTTTTGTCTTCCTGATAGCGATACTAATTCCTACTTTGAACAGCGCTAATGGTTTGCAGTAACTGATTAGCTGTGTAAGGTTTGGCTAAAAAGGCTTTAACGCCCACATCATGAGCTGCATTGACTTTCTCTGTTGTGGCTAGTCCACTGACGGCAATGATTTTTACCTTTGGGTTGATTTTTTGCAATGTCTTAATGGTTGTGATTCCGTCCATAGAGGGCATAACCATATCTGTTAAAACAAGAGATATTTTATCTTGATTTTCTACATATAAAGCTATGGCCTCAATACCATCACTGGCTGTGATTGCTTGGTAATTATGGTTTTCTAAAGATGTTTTCGTAATATCCCGAATAGCAGCTTCATCATCTACAACTAAAATCAGTTCGCCATGACCTTGGGGCAAACTCTGCTCTATTTCTTCTATGGTTTCTGTGATATCTTGGGCGGGCAAATAAACCTGGAATTGACTGCCGTTTTCTGGTTGGCTGTGTACTTTGACAAACCCACCGTGGCTTTTAATAATTCCCATGACTGTAGAAAGTCCTAGCCCAGTTCCTTTACCCGTTTCTTTAGTGGTAAAAAATGGCTCAAATATCCGCTCTAATATTTCTGGGCTAATACCCATTCCTGTATCGATGACAGTAATGACTATATAGGAACCAACTTGAGCATCAATGTTCATCCTGGCATAGTTTTCATCTATTAAGAGATTTTCTGCCAAGATTTTTAGTTTTCCGCCGTTGGGCATGGCATCACGAGCATTAACACACAAATTCATCAGCACTTGATGTAATTGTGTGGCATCACCGGATACAGTCCAAAGATTTTGGGGAATTTGGCTAGTAACTTCTATTGATCTGGGAAAGGTTTCTTTGATAATGTGCTGAATTTCTATAATTAAATGCTTGAGTTGTAAAAGAGTCCGCTCTCCTTCTATTCCACGAGTAAATGATAATACTTGATTAACTAAACTGGCTCCACGTTGAGCATTGGAGATCAAAATGGGCAACAATCTCCGAGAGCGCTCATCATGCATTTGCGACTCTAAAAGTTGTGCTGTCATCATAATTGGAGCGAGAACATTGTTAAGATCATGGGCTATACCGCTGGCTAATGTGCCAATGCTTTCTAATCTTTGCGCCCTGAGAAACTGAGATTCCAGTTGCTTTTTTTGGGTAATGTCAGTGTTGACAACTAGGATGGATTGTGGTGTATTACCAAAGTTTTTAACTAACGTCCAACGACTTTCGACAATAATTTCTTGGCCGGATTTGGTTCTTTGATGTAATTCTCCTTCCCATGAACCATGTTCCATGAGATGTTGGAATGCTTGTTCTAATAGCTGTTCATTGTTTTCATGCCAAAGCTCTTGGGTTTTTTTGCCAATTACTTCTGCTTTTTTCCAACCGTATAAATCTTCGGCGGCTTTGTTCCAATATAAAACAGGGTCGTCTATATCATGGACAAAAATGGCATCGGTGGCAATGTCGAGTAAGGCAGCTTGTTGGCGGATTTTCTGTTCTGTTTGTTTGCGCTCCATTGCGTAACGGATGGAACGCTCTAGCAAGGGTGCAGTTAATTGGCTTTTTTCTAGATAATCTGCTGCGCCGGCTTTCATGGCTTCTAGGTCTATTTCTCTGTCTCCCTGACCGGTGAGTAATATGATCGGGGAGGAGCATCCGTTGGCGATCGCCTCGCGTAATAGCTCTAGTCCACTATTCATTCCTAAACGATAGTCTACCAGATAGAGATCATGATTTTGATGTGCGATCGCATCCTTTCCCGTTTCATAACTATCTCTCCATGACAACTCGCAGCCAGCCACCTGAAATTCCCTAAACCAATCACGAGTTAAGATATAATCGTCTTCATCATCATCAACTAATAGAACTTTGATCGGGTTTTCGTTCATTGATTCCTCCCACGGATTCTAGTGGCAGTTGCACTATTTGAAACCAGTATTTTCCTATACTTTTGATCATTTCAACTAAGGCGGCAAATGTGACTGGCTTAGTGATGAAGGAACTTGCACCTAAATTGTAAGTATGGTATATGTCCTCTTTGTCATTTGAGGTAGACAGCACAATCACGGGAATACTCCGCAGGATGGCATCTGTTTTAATATCTTCAAGCACCTCAAGACCGCTTTTTAGGGGCATATTTAAATCTAATAAAATTAACCCTGGACGTGGAGCTTGACTTTTGTCAGTATATAAACCACGATTATACAGATAATTCAGCAACTCTTCACCATTACTCACAATATGTAGATCGATGGGCAATTGGCTTTCTAGCAATGCCTCACGAACTAATATGCGGTCATCTTCATCATCATCTGCCATTAAGATTGTGACGCTTGTTTGACTACCCTGCACCCTGAATGATCTCCTATAAACTATTGACGCTCGTCATCGAGTTTTAATAAAAATTAAATGGCTACATCTTCTCATATATATCTATTAAGTTAGACAATGGCATTTCGCAGTCTTTGAGTAATCCCTCTGGAGGAAGAATAATTACAAGTGGCTATTAATCGGCAACGTGACCATAAATTTTGCGCCTTGTCCTGGGTGACTTTCTACTGTGATTATCCCATGATGTCGTTCGGCAATCTTGCGGCAGATAGCTAAACCCACACCAGTACCCTGATATTCCTGACGACCATGTAAACGTTGAAAGACGTTGAAAATGCGGTCAACATATTTTTGAGCAAAACCAATGCCATTATCTTCAACAGTGATTTGGCAAATTTCGGAAATTACAGAAACTTGATCTGATTGACAATGCAAAATTTGACTGTAGACTTTCACCACAGGCGGCGTTTGGGGTTGGTGAAATTTCAGGGCGTTACCGATGAGGTTTTGCAGTAATTGGCGCATCTGTAGGGGGTCAGCTTTCAGAGTGGGTAAATCACCGATTTCTACACGTCCATTGGTTTGCTGAATACTGACTTCTAAATCAGACAATACCTCTTGGGCGATTTGGGTCAAATTCACCGCTACAAAAGGCTGCGCCCTAGTGGTAACTCGTGAAAGTGTCAAGAGGTCTTTAATCAAAGTCTGCATCCTCAAGGCTGCATTCTGCATTCGTTCTAGATAATCGCGTCCTGGTGCGCTTAAGTCATTTTCGCAGGTAGTTTTGAGGCGATCGCCAAAAGTGATAATTTTCCGGAGTGGCTCTTGTAAATCATGGGAAGCAATAAAGGCAAATTCTTGCAATTCTTGGTTAGAACGGGCGAGTTCTTGGCGTTGACGAGTTTCTTTGTCGAGGATTAAACTTTGAGCGAGGGCGATACCTATTTGATCAGCGAGTTGTCGCAACAGTTCAATTTCCCATTCTGTCCATTCACGGGGGCGATCGCACTGATGAGCAATCAGCAGCCCCCAAAGTTGTTGTTCGCGGAAAACCGGAACAATAAGATTAGCTTTAACTCCAAATTGTTGCAGCCATTTCACATAGAGAGGTTGGAGTCCAGCCTGTTCTATATCAGTAATCGCACTAATCCGCCCCTGGCGATATTGCTCAATGTAACCTTCTCCCAAACAAGTATTGCCAATCATCTGTCCTAAAACAACAGGTACACCGCTGACTCCTGCTTCTTCCCGCACCTTGTAAGAACCATTGCTACGTACCTGCAAAATTAATACCCGGTCGGCGTGTAGTAGCTTTTGGAGTTCTGTAACACTGGTTTGGAGAATTTGATCGATTTGTAAAGACTGGCGAATTTTCAGAGTGATCTTGGCGAATAATTGCGACGCGGAAGCCGCCTCAAGGCTTCGCCAGTTTTGGCGTTGTAATTGCGCTTGTACCTCTTGGAGTTCGTCCAGAGCGGCGCGGCGTTTGCTAATGTCCATAATCCCGCCAATCATCCGCACTACATAACCATCTTCATCCCACACAGCCTTAGCACGAGTCAAAATCCACTTGTAAGAGCCATCCTTACACCGCACTTGAAACTCAATAATCAAAAATGGGGTTTTCTTGGCTTTGTGGTCAGCAATTGCTTGTTGCACCGCATGGTAATGTTCTGGACATATCCGGGAACACCATTCATGGGCATCAGAGGAAATTTCGTGGTCTTCGTAACCAAGCATTTCCTTCCAGCGCCGAGAAAAAAATACTTCATTAGTGATCAGGTTCCAGTCCCAAATGCCATCATTGCTACTCTGCACAGCTAATTGCCAACGTTCTTCACTCTTTTTCAGTGCATCCTCAAATCGTTGACGCTCAATCGCGGTCGCTAAAGTGTTGGCGATACCTTGGAGAAAATAAATATCATCTTTGGTAAAAGTACGCTCTCTGGTTGTGTGTGCGCCTAATACCCCAAAAGCAGATTCTTGGCCATGAATGACCACACTGATACCACTCACCACTTGATGGTCATTTAGCAGTGCGGGGCCATGAAATCGCGTTTCTTGCTGAAGGTTAGTCACAATCACTGGTTCATCAGAAAGCAAAGTATAACCAGCTTGAGACTTGATATCAGTGCTGACAGTTGCTTGTCCCACCAACCCCGATTGCCAACCTACTCCCGCCCTCAGTAGTAATGTCTCACCATCTGGTAACAGTTCCAAAATCTTGGCATATTCCACCTTTAAGTGTTGAGCAACAAGGGTGACACAGGAGTTCATCAATGTAGTCAAATCTATCCCCGCTAGAGCCTTTTGACTAAGTTCAGCGACAACCGCTTGTTGATTAGCACGCATCTCCAAGGCTGACTCTGCTTCCTTGCATTTGGTAATATCTCTATCTACCCCAGACATCCGCACAGCCACACCTGAAGCATCATGAAAAGCTGCTCCTTTGCTGGCTAACCAGCGAATCTTGCCATCGGGTAAAACCACACGAAATTGAATATCATAGTCTATCCCTTCCCGAATCGCTCGCTGATCCACGTATCTGACAAAATCCTGATCTTGAGGATGAATGCAATTAATAAAAGCGTCATAATTACCTGGAAAAGTGGCTGATTCCCAGCCATAGAGAAGTCGCAGGGTATCAGACCAAGTAATTTTGTTGGTCAACAGGTTCCAGTTCCAAATACCCATGTGGGCTGCCTCCAATGCCATCGCCATTTGTTGCTCTTGCAATTGTGCTAACTGAGTTTGCCTTCGTAATTCCTGCATGGCATGATCAGCTGCCAACAAACAGCGTAATCTGTGAAATAATACCGTCCATTGAATTGGCTTAGTCACCAAATCAGCTGCACCGACTGCAAAAGCTTGCTCCACAGATGCTTGATCGTCAAGAGCAGTCATGATTAACACAAGTGTGTTTTGAGCATTTGGAAGTGTTTGCAATTGAGCGCAGCAGGTAAATCCATCCATGACTGGCATCATGGCATCCAGTAAAACTATATCTGGCTGTAGATCAGTATAGATAGCAAGTGCTTCTATACCGTTACTTGCTTCTGCTAACTGATATCCCGCTTGTTTGAGCTGATGGCACAGTTCCATTCGGCTAAAGTCATCATCATCTACAACTAAAATCAGGGCAGAATCTTTCTTGATCATGCAGTTATGGCTGGTAAATATACCTGAAATTTCGTCCCTTTGCCGACCAAACTCGATACTTGAATAAATCCATGATGTTCTTCAACGATGCGGGTGACTGTTGATAATCCTAGTCCCGTACCTTGATCAATTTCCTTGGTTGTGAAAAATGGGTCAAAGATTTTGTCTAAAATTTTCTGATTCATGCCTAAACCAGTGTCAGTAACTGTCAGGACAATATAATCACCCACTTGAGCATCAACAGACATTCTGGCATAGGTTTGATCAATAAAAATGTTATCCGCCGATATTGACAAATTTCCACCTTTAGTCATAGCATCACGAGCGTTGAGACATAGATTCATCAATATCTGATGGAATTGCGTGCTGTTTCCCCAAATTGGCCATAAGTCTGCTGGAATTTCTGTGGAGAGGCTAATTGATTTCGGAAATGTTTGTTCTACAATTTGCTGCATTTCTAAAATCAAGTCTTTTACCTGAATCACCGTGTGTTGAACTGCCGCAGGTTGTAGGGGAATATCACCTTCCATACCTTGGACAAAAGACAGCACTTGTTTAACTAAATTAATACCATGTTTTGTGTTACTTTCTATGATAGATAAAATCTTCAGAGTTTCGCGATCGCCACATTTAGGTTGCAATAAATGTACTGACATTAAAATGGGTGACAACACATTATTTAAATCGTGAGCAATCCCACTAGCCAGAGTCCCAATTCTTTCCACACGTTGAGCGCGGAGAATTTTTTTTTCTAGTTCCTTTCGCTGCGTGATATCTGTGTCAACTATCAAAATAGTGTCATCGCCCAGCAAATTCCAGCGACTTTCAACTATGATGTTTACCCCAGATTTAGTATTTTTTTGCAGTTCTCCCTGCCAACAGCCATACTGTAAGACATCTTGATAAATTTCTGAGTCTTTTGGTAAAGCTTGTTTATCCAAAAGTTCCATAGCATTCTCACCAATGGCTTCTGCTGCTGACCAACCATAAATCGTTTCCGCGCTTTTGTTCCAAACTAAAATATTGTGAGATAAATCTCGCACAATTATTGCATCTGTAGCGATGTCTAGCAATGCCGTTTGTTCGCAGATTTGCACATCAGCTCGTTGACCTGCAAAGATGTCTATTGAGTTACGCCGGACTTCTAGTTGTGTAACTATCAAACGACTAATCGCTTCCAGTGCTTCCACCTGTTTTGCAGTGATTTGGCGTGGGATGCGATCTACTATGGATATAGTCCCAATAGCCTCACCTCCTGGTACTATCAGAGGTACGCCAGCATAAAATCTGGCATAAGGTTCGGAAGTAACTACTGCGTCTGTGGCATACTCCTCATCTGCTAAGGCATCAGGAATAATTAAAGTTTCCTTTTGCTGAACGCAACGTCTACAAAACCCGATGTTCATGGGTATTTGCGGAATATCCAACCCAATTTTGGCTTTGAACCATTGACGATTGGCATCCAGTAAATTAATTAAAGCTATTGGTGTATCACAAATTTGCGCGGCTAAGAACGCTAGATCATCGAATACTTGTTCTGGTGCAGAGTCGAGAATCTCATATTCATAGAGAGCCGCAATCCTTGCTGCTTCATGATTACACACTGAAGAGTTCATTAAATTTTTCCTACTAATACTAAATTACAACTTGCCTTCGTATTAATCGTTATTTTGTCAAGTTATAAAGTAGGGAAGACATCGGGTAAATGATGATAAAGTGCTGCCTGTGAGCAGTTTGTTTTCAAGTGCCATATAATTTACAACACATCTGCTAATTGGTACTCCAAATCAGTTAAGTCTTCACTGCGCTTGATTTGGCTCAAATTATGAGCGAAATTATCTCAAAAGTGTGAGTAAATAACTTTATTCTAATTATAGTAGTATGCCTGAAGGTGGATGGCATCAAAATTGAGCAATTTAAGTTATTTTACTGAATTAAGTGAACGAATATGCAATGTTTGATACTTTAGTATTTGAAGTTTTCACCAGCCTTGAACTTTTGTCAAAGTCTCCCCTCTCCTTTTCCCTTGGCGTGTACACACAAGTGATCGAATTTAGCCAAGCTCTTACAGAATCGCCCCCTAGCCCCCAATTATGGGGGAACAAGAATTTTCAAAGTCCCCCAGACTTGGGGGATTTAGGGGGCAAAATAGACGTAAACGCAGACACATAGGACTTGTGTGTACACGGTAGCCACCAGCGAGAAGAGGGAGACGCTATGGGAAGTTAAGAAGAGGGTTTGGGGTGAGGTACTGTATTTGATTAAATCCCCATTCCTAGTTATTTACCCCGATCAACTCAACTGCATCTCTGTCATCCCAATCTTGTAAGTAAACTTTGACAATTTCTTCTTTAGCGGTAGGTAGTCGCTTACCAATGAAATCTGGGTGAATTGGAACTTCTCGATGACCTCTATCTACTAAGACGGCTAAACGAATCACTTCTGGTCTACCATACTCAGTAACAGCATTCAAAGCAGCGCGAATCGTCCGACCTTTGAAAATTACGTCATCTACCAGGACAACTGTCTTCCCTGTGAGGTCAAAAGGGATGTTGGTTTTCGCAGGAGTCCTTAAGCCAATTTTGTCAAGATCATCTCGATAGAATGTAATATCTAATGCTCCTACTGCCACGTTGACACCTTCGAGTGTCTCAATTTGACGTGCCAATAATTCTGCTAATAGCGCTCCTCTCGTATAAATACCGAGGAGTACCAGTTGGGATAAATCACGGGACTTTTCCACAATCTGAGAGGCTAGGCGAGTTAAGGTCCGACGGAGGTCTTCTGAGGAAAGAATTTCAACTACTTTGGCAGACATAGTTTAGATGGGGGAATGAGTAGAGAGGCCATGAATCGCTTCTGTACAAGGGGACGCAATGCCCAATGCTCTATTTTATGATTACCTGTTTATCGAAGATGAATAATAAAGCGATCGCTATGCCTAACCATAATAAAAAAGAATATCGAGTCAATAATAAGGCAGTTTCAATGGAAGTTGGGGTAATAGGATGAATTGCATCTCCTAGTAGTGGTTTTGGTTTAGGTACTCCGCCATACCAATTTGTGCCTCCCATTTGCACACCCAAAATCGCAGCATAAGCACACTCACTCCAGCCAGAATTGGGACTGGGGTCTTTGACTGCATCTCGGCAACACATTCGCCAAACATAGCGGGGTTTACCTGATAACAGTGCCAAAGTAATCACCGTGAAGCGACAAGGTAGCCAAGTTAAATAGTCTTCAAACCTAGCACTAAACCACCCTAAATAAGTATAGGGCGCGTGCAGATAACCCACCATTGAATCAAGGGTACTACTAGCTTTGTATGCTAAAGCCAGAGGAATTAAACCCACACCCGGCACACAAGCACCCACAATGGCATAAAAAAGTGGAGCCATAACGCCATCAGTAGCATTTTCGGTAACAGTTTCTAACACAGCTCGCAAAATTTCGGCTTCTGAGAGCTTTTGGGTATCTCTACCGACATAATTACTTAAAATATTCTGAGCTGACGGTAAATCTCCTGCGGTTAATGGTTTTAAAACAGCTGACGCAGCTGTTCGCAGACTTTTCAAAGCAAAACAACTAGCTAAAAGAATGCTTTCTAAGAGGATTCCCCCCAATGGATGCAGCCCTTTGGCAGTTTGAATTAATAACCAACCTAGACAGCCGCTACCAAATATTAAGGTGATGCCTAAAACAATTCCCGCTATGCGTTGTGTTAGAGGATGATGGCAGACTTGAATAAAGAATTTAGTCAAGCGAGAAATTACCCATCCCATAACTTGCACCGGATGAGGCCAACCCCAAGGATCACCAATGAAGTAATCTAACAGTGCCGCCAGGATTAAAACCACAGATGATGTCATTTGTCTTGTATGTGAAAGCGTATGACTAATGACTAATAGTTCCTTAATGCTACAAGCCCCCAGATTTATTTCTGGAGTCAATCCAAAATCCAAAATCTAAAATCCAAAATTGTCTGACCAATGACTAAACCACAAAACTCGCTTCTTCTCCCAGAGAAGCTTGCCAACTACGAGCATCGTAATAGAGATCAGCCAGAGTAATACTGTACAAAGCTTCTTTGAGCTTTTGGTTGAGTCTTTGCCAGAGAGTGAATGTCACCCAATCTTCAGTTTGCGCCGGCGTTGGGGTGTGATGGGGTAAACGAGTCATATTTTCGCCGACGGCCTCTAAAATTTGACCTATAGAAATTTGTACAGGCTTTAATGCTAGTTGGTATCCGCCAATGCTACCCCGAATTGATTTGACTAATCCAGCCCGACGCATTTCTATGAGCAACTTTTCCAGGTAAGGGGCTGGGATATCTTGACGAAGTGCGATCGCTCTCACTGATGCTGGGCCATAACTCGGCTGTAAACTTAAATCTAGCAATGCCTTGACACTGTAATGTCCTCTGGTAGTTAGTTTCATGCTGGCAAGTTTTGTTTATTTATCAGTTGTCAGTTGTTTTGTTTTGACCACTGACCAGGGAATAATTACTAATGGTAATGATTAAAGGATCAGTTTTGCTGATCATCTTGTTTTCTCATTATCAAGCTTACCAAGTATACAAGTTTTGCGCGGGGCTTTAGGAAACTTAAACAAATATAGTCTAGCAGTGATCACAAACTAGATATAGTTATGAGCATTCTAGAAAATAGATTGTCTTGACAATATTGATAATTGTGTAACAATTTCACCTATGAGTGTAATATACTTGGCAAAGCTGAGATAAAAACTAAAGGATTTTGTTCTTACTAGTTCAATCTCAGCCAAAATAAAATCGATTCAACTACTTCAACCATTCATTTCTCATCTAAGTTGATGCCTAAATTGAAAAAAATAGAACCCCTACTGGGTGAAGAACTGCTCAAAAAAGTTAAAGAGCTAGAGAGCCTTAGCAAAGAAGATAAAGCCAAGCAGTGCGGCTACTATACCATTACCAAAAATGGTATCGAGCGTGTGAATATGATGAAATTTTTGAATGCCCTGATTGATGCTGAAGGCATTCAGTTAGACAGTTCACCCAGTGCCAATGGACGTGGTGGGCGCAGTGCTAGCTATAGAATTAGCGTGCAATCAAACGGTAATTTATTGATAGGTTCAGCTTATACAAAACAGATGAATCTCAACCCAGGAGATGAGTTTATCATCACCTTGGGGAAAAAACATATTCGTCTCAGACAGGTAGACGCAGATGAGAAGGAAGGTCTGGAAGCTATAGAAGCTACAGCTTAATAAGTTGTCAGTTGTCAGTTGTCAGTTGTTAATTTTTCCACTGGCTACTGACCATTGGCTAATGATTTACCATGAGCGGTAGCCATCAAGCCCTGACAGCCATAGCTGCGCTTACCGCGTCGCGTCTCTCTCCCAGAAAAAGGCTAATGGCTAATGACCAATAGTTGCCTTAATGGTACAAGCTCCCAAATTTATCTGTGGAATCAATCCCAAATCTAAAATCTAAAATCTAAAATTGTTTGACTGTTGCTGCTAAATATTGCTGAACTGCCTTGTGCGTTACTGTCAAGCTGCATATTAATGTCACTTGCTCGCGTTCTAGTAAGCCTAAAATGTACTCAGAATTATCTCGTGCTACCACAGGTAACTGGTGCAAACCTCGAAGGGACATCCGATCTAAAGCTTCAGACAAAAGTTCATCCCGCCAAGCATAGATAATTTCAGTGGTACAAATATCAATCAGAGTTTGATTCGCGAAATTACTGGGAATTTCATTGGTAGAAGACGAGTAATTTTGCGGTAGACGAAGAACACGATTAATGTCTTCTAGAGATAGGATACCAACTAATTGGTCTGCTTGATCAATTACTAAAGCACTCCGACAGCGATCGCGAATCATTTCAAGAGCTGCCTCTAACACTCCCAAAGTTGCAGGTAACTTTTTCGGGTAAATTACCATAGCATCTTCTACCAAAATTTGCTGGACAATTTCCGCCTGCTCGTCTTTCAACTCAGAAAGACCAATTTGTTGGAGATTAGAATTAGAGTTTAAATTTGGCTTAAACTGTTCTATGACCCACACACTTAAACCGACTGCTGCCATTAAAGGTAAAACAATGCGGTAGTCACGGGTTAATTCAAATAACATCAAAATAGCTGTTAATGGCGCTCTGACACTCGCCGCCAAAACTGCTGCCATCCCCACCATTGCATAGGCTGGAGGAGCCGCCATCACCTCACCAACTGCCGGAAATAGCAGAGTGACTATTTTAGCGTAAGCAGATCCAAAAGAAGCACCCAGAAACATCGCTGGTGCAAATAAACCACCCACGAAGCCACTACTCGTACTGATTGCCGTCATTAATAATTTAAGTACTAACAATACAACCAATAGATGCGGAGAAAACTCGACATCCTGAAGCATGGCTTCCACAGTTTCATAACCGATGCCTAAAATTTGGGGAAATTGTAAAGCGACTGTGCCGAGGATGAGGCCGCCAATCAAGGGATGTATCGGTTTAGGGATGCGTCCTAACAAGCCAAAACCTGGAATTAACCCAGCAAAGGCGGCTTTTGCTAAACGAACAGTTCCTGTATAAGTCAAAGAAACTAAACTGGCTCCTAAACCTAACCCCAGATAAAGCGGTAATTCCAAAAGACTGCGGACTTGATAAACAGGTAAGTCAAAAGCAGGTTGTGCGCCCAAGCCAATTTGAGCAATTAATGCTGCTACGACTGCGGCTAGCAGGACTACACTGACAGCAGAAGTGGCAAAAGATGTTGCTCCCATCACCACTTCTAAAGCAAAAAATACTCCAGCGATGGGCGCGTTAAATCCAGCTGCTAATCCAGCCGCCGCACCAGCACCTAAAAGTAACCGTTGTCGCTCTTGAGACACTTTGAGAATCACAGACAACAGCATCCCAAAATTTGCCCCAATTTCTACACTTGGCCCTTCAGTCCCCAAGGAAGCACCACTTCCCAAGGAAACAGATGCAGCTAACATTTTCGTGACTGGCCGTAATTGTTGCTTGAGTTCTGTTCCCTGAGAGGCAGCAATCATTGATGAAAGTCCGGGGCCAAAGTCTTGAGCATACCAACGCATCAATCCCACAATTAACCCACCCAAAATGGGAACACAGGCAAAAGTCCAGTTACCCCAGACACTAATTGCACCCATGAATTTTGCTCGCATCAGGTGATGAATCAGCTCAATTAAGTAGTGAAATGTGACTACGCCCATACCTGTACCACCGCCAATGAGCAGGGCTAAAAATAGTACAACAGTTTCTGGAGATAGTTGAAAACGGTTAATCAGTTGTGTTAAACGAGTAGAAGGGTTAGGAAATATAGGTTGTTCCGTTACCTTCCTCAGTTCGCTGGGAGGCAAGAGAGTCATTGAGAGGTGGGGTAAATGTCAAACAATTTTAGATTTTGGATTTGGGATTAATTCCACAGATAAATCTGGAGGCTTGTACCATTAAGGAACTATCGGTCAGAAAAAACTTAAATTTGGCGCTGCTACTTCTTATTGTCAGCCATTCTTGATCAAGCAGACAAGTTAAGTATAATTTGAGGGATTTACAAAGGTTCAGTCAAAAAACATTCGGCTTGTTAAAATTTTTATCATGAGAATGGTTAAATAAGAGAGAATTAATTATCGATGGTCAAACAATTGGGGATTTTAGATTGACTGTATTCCCTTGTGGATACACCTGGGGGATTTTAGATTGATGAACAGGTATAGCCGAGGGGCTTGAACCAAAAAAACAATTCCAAAATCCAAAATCCAAAATCTAAAATCTAAAATTGGCACGGTCAACGATCGCTAGTGGGGTGCGAGTCAGGGCTGACTTATTCTCTGTAGAGAACATAAATATAGGATCTGTGAGCTGCATGGATGTACCATCGGCGAACCGGAAACAACAGCCATCTTCACCTAAATCTAGCTATACTCGTGTTGCGACCATTGAGTCATGCTTCGTAGAAATACAATTACACAGATTGATTTGTGCCTGATGTCAGATCACACTGTGAGGTCTACTAAGTATTTTCCCCAAATGCAATATAGCTATTGTTATAGAGCGAGTAAATGGACTAAGCGGACGAGGTAGATGAATATACACACCTTTGATAATGATTATGTTGCTTGCCCAATTTGTCAAAGAAATGCCAAACAAAGACTGGCCGACTCACACATTGGCTTGTTTAGCTGTCCGTATTGTCAGCAGAGGCTAGTAGTCTGTCGCAGTGGCCACTATGTCCGCGATCCGTTTATGCTTAAACAAATTATGCTTTGTTCGGCTCTCCGTCGTCAAAGTAGTCCTTTAGCTAGAATTATACGAGATTTTATTCTAATCAAGCGTCCTGTATTAAGCTTGGCTGTGGGTCTGGCTATTTTCTTCAGTATGATCACTATGACGCAGCAAAATACAAAATATGATCAGCCATTGCCTACCATAGAGAAAATTCCAGAAGGGGAATAATGGTAGGGCAAAAATCAATTTCCTTTACAATCGACTGGGTTCTTTGGTGATTAATATCCAATCTCCAGCTTGATCAATCTGCTTGATTGATTGAAGTTGGAGTTCTTTGATCACATCTGCATTGATTAAGAAGTATGGTTGTCCAGTGTAGTGCCAATGATATTGCAGTTCGCTGACAGAAGCGGGAATAATGGTGCGATAGCGTAGCTTTCCGGAGGAAGCGCTATAAAAATCTAATGAGCTTCTATGGTAAGCAAAAGATGTATAAATTTTCTTGACTTGTGGGTCTGCTTGCATGATCATCGCAGCCACTGGTTTGACTGGATAAGCCTCTTTTAATTCCCAAACCCAGTAGTTTGATCTCATTAATAGCAACAGAGAAATATAACTTCCCCAAAGTAAAATCTTCAAGAATTGCCCATTACCTCGTTCTGCTAAAATAGCGGCTAAAGTCATAGTCAAAGCTACAGCCGCAAAAATCAGCTGTAAGTCGGTTTTCTGTATTGTCCCACTACTGAAGTAAATGCTACCAGCAGAAGCTACTACAGCCAGTATTGACAAACCACCTACCCAAATACGGGGATAGGATGAGGTGATGGGCAGATGTTCTATTTCTGCTAACTGAGCGCCAAAAGCTAAGGCTAAACTAGGGTAAATTGGGAACAAGTACCAAGGTAGTTTGATACTCATGAAGGAGATAATTAGTAAATAGACGAGACTCCATACCAGCAAGAGTTTCGCCCAGCTAAGGTTGCGATTTTCCCAAATTAAGCGTACAGTTTGGGGTAAAAAAATCAACCAAGGCCATGTCCATGTGAGAATTTCCATGACATAGTACCAAGGTGGTGCAGAATTTCTCTCAATGGCTGTGCCGATTTTGCTTAAG
This sequence comes from Nodularia sp. LEGE 04288, assembly GCF_963896525.1. Lineage (NCBI taxonomy): Bacteria > Bacillati > Cyanobacteriota > Cyanophyceae > Nostocales > Nodulariaceae > Nodularia > Nodularia sp. LEGE 04288. Next base: position 22,228 of record NZ_CAWQOY010000066.1, on the reverse strand, counting down.
GATTGATTGACAAGGCCAACTTGAGCAAAGCTGTCACCGTAGTGCAGCAGTTGGGCGCTATACCAAGCAGCTACAGGTAAAATGCCAATGAAGATGCCTATCCAGAAATAGTAACTGGTGAGCAATCTGGGTGTATCCCAAAACAAAAAGACAATGGCGATCGCACCTAATAATATACCTAATAGCCCCTGAGTTAAACAAATCAACCCCAAGCCAATGCCAATACCGAGACAGTAACGTAAATCCCGGCGCGATCGCAACACGCACAACATCATGATCATTAAAAAGCTCACCACTGCGCCATCTAAAATCGCTAATCTGCCATGACGCACCACCGGTAGCATTGTCAGATAAATCAAAGCACTATAAATAGCTGCCCAACGTTGACGAAATATCTCTCGACCAATAGAATACAGCAATGGTACGGAAATTGCAGTCAACATTGAGCTAGGTAAGCGGCTTGTCCATTCATTCACGCCTCCCAAAGAATAAGCCCCAGCAATCAGCCAATGGATTAAAGGTGGTTTGTGATGATACGGTTCACCGCCGAGGGTGGGGTAAAGCCATCGCATGGAACCTGCGGGAGCATTCCAAATTTCCCTAGCAACCTGCGCCACAGTACCTTCATCCCCATCTCGCAGAGGTACTCCCCCCAGATTGATACTAAACAGTAAGACTGCGGCGAACAGTAATACCATTAGCCATAACCAATCAATCCATTTATTCACCGGGCGATGCTGTTGTTCTAGATAGCCCCAAATAAAACTTCCTTCTGGCATATTCTCTGATCATCATTTTACTTGCTGGTTTGGTTACATAGAGACCAAAGTGCATCTCTGATGTTGTCAACCAGTAACAATATGTGTTTTGAACAGTTGCTAAGTTCCAACGTTAACTCAATTTTCTCTGGACAACGATAAATTTTTGGCAAAATTTCCCTAATTTTGTTCAAGTTATTTAACAATAATTAGTTAGTAAAAATGATACAAATAGTACCAATATAAATATGCTACCTGTTGAGGAACGCGCCAATGAGTTTACCTTTTATTTTAGATATAACAATTGGTTTAATTTTTATCTACTTAATTTTCAGCTTGTTAGCTTCCGAGATTCAGGAAATGATTACAACCATTTTACAATGGCGTGCAGTTCACCTCAAAAAATCCATTGAAATTCTGGTTGCAGGTGATGCAACAAATTCCGACAATCATAGTGTGATCAGCTTTGTCAATGACTTGTACAACCATCCTTTGATTAAAAGTGTCAACCAAGAATCAAAAGGATTTTTAACGAATTTACCTCGCCAGTTGGTTTGGTTCTTATCATCTCTTCCTGTAAAATTTTCCCTATCTGGAGAAAAAAGAACTAAAAGTATTTTTGGATATACTCAAGATAAAACAGCGGATAACAAAGATGACAAGAGCCAGTCAAATAATATAAAACACAGTGCGCCATCTTATATTCCGGCGGAGACTTTTGCTACAGCCTTCATGGAAACATTAGGCATACCAGTACTGGTTCATAAATTAACTGAATCAAGACTGATGAACTTTAAAGATGAGCAGTTACATGAAATTCAAGATATCTTATTGAAGTTTCATAACCAGGTAAATAATATAGATGACGAAGTAAGTAAATTTTCTGTGAATATCTACGATGAATTCACAGAAATAGTAGAGAATAATTTTGCCAAAATCATTGCAGATTTTCAAAACAAGAAAGCTGATTTACTGACAAGTATGAATCGCATGACACAAATTTTAGATAGATTCATCGCGCTTTTTCAAGAAAATATGCCCAATGAGTTTTTTGCTGGCAAAGCTTTACAAAAACTGATGTTTCTCAGACAAGATATGTTTAGCAACATTGAACAAACTATCTTACTAAAAGGTTTGCGACCTCATATTAATGAAGTCGTTGAGTTAATCAATATAGGTAGTGATATTCATCAAGGATTAGTCAAGGAATTTTCTGATCAAAATACTGAAGCCTATAAAACATTTCAATATTTCCGGGAAAAACTGCAAGTATTCACCAAAAAATTACCCCCATCTGTAATCAACAATATGGCTACCTTAGCCAAGCGGGCTGAAACAAAAGCGACAACGACAGAGGAAGGAATTTATATATTACAACAGGAGCTAGAGCAGACCTTTGACAAATCAATGGCGCGAGCTGCTGGGGTCTATAAACGAAATGCTAAAGGTGTGGCGCTGTTAATTGGCTTTAGCATTGCAGTGCTGGCTAATGCTGATGCATTTCATATCGTGAGCCGATTATCAAAAGATGCTTCTGTCCGGATTGCCATTATTAATAATGTTGGACAAATTGTGCAGAATAAGAATATTGATTCGTCGGAAAATTTAGCTAATCTTAAAAAACAAACTGAACAAGTTTTAGCAGATATTGCCTTACCAATTGGTTGGACTGCGATTAATTTAGAACAGCAAATTGATTGGCATCCAACTAAGTTATATGATTTTTCTATCTGGAAATTTTTAACGATGATTTTCGGTTGGTTTGTCAGTGGTGTGGCGATTTCGATGGGTGCGCCTTTTTGGTTTGATTTACTGGGTAAAGTTGTGAATGTGCGGAATACAGGAAAAGCACCGACATCTGCGCCTAAAAAATAAAAATTATCCGTAACTCCCAGGCTTTTTCTTGGCGAATGATTTCAATTTGTTTGATAAATTCTCGCAAGTAAAATCTTCTTTCGGCTTCTGATAAGTCGAACCAAAATTGGGGAATGGACACAGCTTGAGCGACAGAACGCAAGTTGACTGGGGGAAGTGTCGCTAGTTTGGCTTGGAGTTGAGAAATTTCTGTGCGGAGTTTGTAAGCCCTTAATTTAGCGGTTTCATCGTCCAAAATCCCGGTTTCGACTAAAGCGGGTAATTGCTGGAGGATTTCTTGCTGACGTGCGATCGCTTGCCCTAAACTGTTCTTAATGGTATCCAACTGCGGAAAATCCATTCCGGCTACAGCCAGGGGTAAGTCACGGCAAATAATTTGAATTGTCTGTTCTAATACATCCTGGTAGGGAATCGCCCGACATTTGGGATGTTGAGTACAGCTAATTGGACGTAAATAAAGATACTCTTTATCTTGGTAGGGCTGGCTGACACGGGTAACTGTTGTATGTGACTGACACTGACTACAAATCACCAACCCAGCTAAAGAACGTGGTGCGCTCGCAGTTCGAGATGGTAAACGACTGTTACGCCGTAAAATTCGGTCAATTTGAGCCGCTTCTTCTCTGGATATGATGGGGATATGGGTATCAGAGATAATTTGATTATGGTGATAAGCTGTATCACCGCGATAAACGGGATTAGTCAGCCAGCGTCTTCCGGTAGTCACAGAAATTTTCTTCCCATATTTTTTCGCCAAGTAACGCACTGCGCCGCGCAGGGAAGCATAAAGTAAGAAGTGTTCAAAAAAATCTTTAACTACTGGTGAGGTACTGCGATCAATAGTATATTTTTCCTGACTACGACGATAGCCATAGGGAGCTTTACCAGGAGGCGGTGAGGCTTGCAGACGGTTGTAGGCGTGTGCTTGGCGGATACTGCGGCTATGCTGCTGACGTTGGATTTCCTGGAGTAATTTCCACAAATCAGAACCAAGAAGAGAATTTTCTGAAGTGTAGGGTTGTTCGGTGGCTATGATGATTATCCCCATTGCTTCGAGTTCATGCAAGCGATCGCTCACTTGGTCTAAACTCTCTCCCAATTCTTCCAAACGATGGATAAGCAGATAATCTGCTGGTTCAGTTTTACAGTCCGTGATTAATTTCTGTAACTGCGTTCTGTTACCCAAATCTTGATAAACTCGATCCACCTCCCATCCCCAATCATTGACATCAGCAGAAGGTTCTAGTAAAGGATTACTGTAAGCATAAGCAATAATTTTCATAACCCCACTCCCCACATCACTGCTGACTGAGTTCGATAATATTCCCATCTGGGTCTTGAGTGAAGAGAGCGGCGCGACCAGAAGCACTCACTTGAATGGGATAATTTTGATTGAGTAACTCTTGTTTAGCAACATCCAAATCAGCCACAGAAAAAGCAATGTGAGGATTGCGTCCCCATTTTTCCTGCGGGTTATCTGTGGGGACAGTAGTTGCAACTATCAGGTGGAGTTGATAGTTACCCACTTGATACCATGCACCGGGGTATTTGAGGGTACGATCTATTTTAGATAATCCCAACACCTGACCATAAAAATTTTCGGATTTTGCTAAGTCAGTCACGAGAATGGCTGTATGGAGAGACTGGTTAATCTGCATTGTGTATCTGCTCAACATAAAATCCACAGGATATATAGCAATCCTATCTGATTTGCTTGACACCGCGAGGCTCAGATCCCCCACATATTGAAGATGTCGGGGATCTATTTATCACATTTACCCTATGATATTTCGGAAATTAAAAAACATCTCCTAAACTCAGCCATTGGAAATTCTTAATCCTGACTTGCGATAGAGTTAAACACCCAAAATTGCAGTTGAATGGAAAGTGTTATCTCTCACCAATCAACTGACTAGAGATAACCCGTTTTTATTTGTTTAATAAATTAGTTGCAGCCACATTTCAGCTAGCAGCTAGGATTTCATCAAGATTTAACATCCCAGAGGTCAAAAAGAAGATGGAAAACGTCAACTTGGCGAAAATGACAGAGCGTTACTGCGCTTTGAGCATCGGTGTAATTTATTTGCTTTTAGGTTTAGCTGGATTTGTCCCTGCTTTAGTTTCATTACCAGGGACAAGCGCATCTTATATCCCGGCGGATGTAGCTCCTAACGCCTATGCTGCGGGATTTGGTTTGATATTTGGGGTAATTCCCACTAATTTCTTGCATAACCTTGTACGTTGCGCTGTGGGATTTTGGGGAATTGCTTCCTACAACAATGCTAACAGCGCTCGCATATTCAATCGTGTTTTTGCTATTACTTATGCGGTACTAGCGATTATGGGATTTTTACCCTTTGCTAAGTCATTTTTCGGCTTAATGCCTATTTTTGGAATTAATGTTTGGCTGAATGCCATAGCTGCGATTGCGGCTGGCTATTATGGTATTGTCATCCCTGCAAAAATTATGGGTGTTAATGTATCCCAAAACGTCTAATTGAAGGCTCCAGAATAGTAATAGCGCTTTTGGAGCATTTTTCTGGTTAATAATGGGAAAAATTGAGGTGAGCGATTAATCTCTTGGCAAATCTTTCCGCAAATGCGCTGAGATTTTTGTGTTCCAATTTATAAATCCAGCATAAATACGGTTACGCTAATTTGTACTTCTAAGCAAAACTGCAATTATCGAGTTTAATTAGGGTGCATTTAATGAACAACCCTGCAAATACCGTTATCCGAGTTAATTGGAACAGAGCCAAAGAAGTTGCACTGGAGTGGGAGCGAGCCTCACTGACTGATATCAATGCTTATTGTTTAGAGATTTTGCAAGAGATCGGATGTTCCAATACTGAACTTCCAGTCAACTTACTAACTCGTGAACAGCAGCTAAATTTTATCGCCGGCTTTGCATCTTTTGCTTTTGGGGAGGTACAAAATGTCCAACGCGTTAATTGAAAATAGCTGGGATGAATTAGAATGGGCGGAAGAAACTGCTTTTCCGGCTACAGATGATCAATTGCTGATTTTAACCCAAAAACTTTCAGAATTGGAAATTCCCATCAAGGTTTTCTTGCAAGCAGTATCTATAGCTGCTTATGACTGTGTATCAGCTTTTCGCTACGCCGATAAATATTTGACTCTTTTCCAGAATCAGTACAAACGTAAAAATTTCAGTGATTTTGAAAACAATTAATTAACTTGCTTTCACTAGCATAGCCTGGCCCTTCTACCCTAACCGTGAGAAGGGCTTGTTTTTTAGCAACTATGACTAATTGAAACCACAGATAGAAGAAAATACTGACAATATTCAGTAATGTGAGGCTAGTGACTCGAATATCAGGAAAATACCAGTGGTTCCAATTAAAGATAATAATCCTACACAAATCACGCCTTATGTAACTTATGGATTGATTGCAGTCAATGTCTTGGCTTTTCTTTATGAAGCCAGTCTTCCTCCCCAAGCATTAAATCAGTTCTTTCATCTGGCGGCTGTGATTCCCCAAGAACTCACCTTAAGTTTTTCTGGCATCTCTGTCAATCAGCCAGTACCAGAATGGGCTACTTTGATTACTGCACAATTTTTGCATGGCGGTTTTTTACATCTAGCGGGGAATATGTTGTTTCTCTGGGTGTTTGGGAACAATATTGAAGAAAAATTAGGCCGTGCTAAATATTTACTGTTCTATTTATCTTGCGGTGCCTTGGCATCCTTGGCACAATGGTTCTTTGCTCAAGATTCTACCATTCCTTCTTTAGGCGCAAGTGGTGCGATCGCTGGCGTTATGGGAGCATATATACTACGGTTTCCCCAAGTCGAAATTCTCGGTGTAGTACCTTTAGGATTTTTCTTCCCCTCTTTTCGGGTTCCAGCATATTTCTTTTTGGGCTTCTGGTTTATCCAACAAGCTTTTTACGGACTAGCCAGTCTAGAAGCGCCTACAAATATCGGTATGGAAGGCGGCGGTATTGCCTATTGGGCCCATGCAGGCGGTTTTGTATTTGGCGCAGTTCTGGGGCCGCTGCTGGGTTTATTTAGCGACAAATCCAATGAAGAATCTTTATCTGGGTAAGTTGGCAAAATCTCATCATCGGCTGTCAGCAACACAGGCTATATTGCAATTAATCGATAATTAGGAAAAACACCTTGTTTCCCCTCCATGATGAAAACCCAACGGGAATCACCCCATATTTTACATACGGGTTGATTGGTTTGAATATTGTAGTCTTTCTTCATCAAGAGAGTCTATCAAGTGAACAATTAGAGCAATTCTTCCAGATGTATGCGGTAATACCACGAGAGTTAACCAATAACTTTGCCGAAGAGTGGACGACTTTATTTACGTCACAATTCTTACACGGTGGTTGGTGGCATCTGATCTCAAATATGGTGTTTCTCTGGGTTTTTGGTAACAATGTTGAAGACCGGATGGGTCATTTCAAGTATGTAATTTTTTATCTCGCCTGCGGTGCTTTAGCCGCCTTGTCCCAGTGGTTTATTGGCATGGATTCCTCTATTCCTTCTTTAGGAGCTAGTGGTGCAATTGCTGGGGTTCTCGGTGCATATGTGATCCGTTTCCCAAAATCTAGAATTTTAAGCTTAGTCTTTTTGGGTTTTTTCGTCACCACAATTAGGATTCCAGCAGTTATTCTCATCGGAATTTTCGTGGTTCAGAATGTGATATCGGGTCTTCTCAGCCTGCAAGCTGCTGCTAATATGAGTGTGGAAACAGGCGGAGTTGCTTACTGGGCGCACATCGGCGGCTTTGCTTTTGGAATCATTCTTGCGCCATTATTCGGGTTATTTCGGCGCGATTAGTACCGCAGGGCAGAAGAGGAAAGGGTGCAGGGGGCAGAGGAGAAAAGGAACGGTTGTTAAGTCGCGAAAGTGTAAAGTAATTTCCAACTCCCCCCCGCTCCCTGCTCCCTGCTCCCCTGCTTCTTTAATCCCCTCGCTCCCTTCTCCCCTGCCTCTTCTTTGACTATTGGCTCAAACTTCTGAATAAACTCCGGCTTCTTGCTCAGATAAGACAGGCTGAGATGGGGAAACGAAAATATCAGCACCGTTAACAATAACTCCCAACAAACCCAGTTCAGATTCAACTAATTGGTCAATAGCTTCTCCTAACATATTTTCTTGTGTATGGTTGGGACGTGTTACTAACACTATGCCATCACTGAAGGGTTGGATTAATAAAGCATCGTTAGATGTGCTGAGAGCATTAGTATCTAAAATGACTAAATCAAAACGTTCCCGGACATCTTCCATCAGCCGTCGCATTTCGCTGGATTCAAGAATAGCCGCAGATTGACGCACAGGCCCAGGGCTGGGAATAATGTATAAGTTTTCTACTTCAGGAACTAAGCGGATACATTCATTCAATCTGGCATAATAGCGCAGGGGTTCAACGGTGGCATCAATATCAGGGGTAACATTCAGGGATAAAGCATGAGAGGGCGATCGCAAATCTGTTTCGATAATTAACGTTCTTTTGCCAGCCAGAGCGGAAGCTATACCTAAGTTATAAGCACTCACCGTCTTACCTTCATCGCTGCTAGTACTAGTAATCATCAGCACTTTCAAATCCCGACCACCAATCCGGCGCAAATTGCTGCGAAACTTTTCGTAAAACTCCAAATAGGGAGAATCAGGGGAAAGTATGACAGGTAGGGCGGCGATGTCCAAATCATCAACAGGCATTAAAGGCAATTCTCCCAAATGGGGAACTTCCCGTTGTCTGAGGGTGTCGCGGATATCCTCCCTGGTTTTGAAAGTGCCTTCCAGGGAACCTAACAAAAATATGACCCCACCACCTACTAGCAATCCCAATAAACTACCAATACCCAAAGTTAAAGGCACACTCTGAGCTTGACTGGCATTGTTGATCACATTAGGTATTCTGGCAATTGTTAAGCTACTAACTGTTTCTGCCTCTGCTGTTTGAGAGTCTGTCAGCTTTGCCTGCATTTGGTTATAAATCGTTCTTTTCAGGCCTACTTCCTGTTCTAAACGCGATCGCTCTAGTTGCTTGTTGGGAATTTGAGAATAATCTTGGCGTAATTTTTCTTCTTCTCTGATTTGTTGAGCTAATTGTTGTTGGAGAGTTTCTCGTTGGGTTTCCAAACCCACCATCTGATTTGCTAGCTGTTGTCGGGCTGGATCTAAGTTGCTTTGGGCGCGGATACCGGAAACATCCCCAGCTAGAGGAGCCGCCGTACCGTCACCTCCTACCACCTCACCAGCGCGTTGTTGCAGTAATTCTTCAATAGATTGTTTCTGACGCGACAACTGAATCATTGTCGGGTTTTCAGGTCGTAAATCTTTACCAAGTAAAGTTATTTGAGATTCTACTTGATAAATTTGCAGTCGCAAGTTAGAAAGAATCGGATCGGCACTCAAAGCCGAAGAAACATAGGCTTGTCCCACATTTAAACCCAACTTGTCTTGTAAACTGCCAAGTTGGGCATCAATTCCGGCAATAGTTAATTGAATTAACCGTTGCTGATTTTGGCTATTAGTTACTGCGCCGAGCAAACTACCATTTTCAGCCGCCAATATTGCCGGACGCTCGCGACGATCATACTGTTCTAGCTGCTGTTCTGCTTTTTCCAGTTCTGCTTTCGCCTGCGGTATGCGCTCATTAATTTTTTCAATAATTGCGTCTAATCGTCTAGTATTAATCTCACCACTCAAGCTAATCATGGCTTGCATTAATTCCTGCAATATCTGCCGCGATCGCTTAGGGTCAGTATCCTGATATCTCAACTCAATAATTGAGGATAGTAGTTCCCCGGCATTGTTTCTCTCCGGTAGAGTCAGGGCGACATTTGTCCCAATCGTTTCTGGTTTGACATTGACTTTCGTGGATACAGCCTGAAGGATCTGCTCTGATAGCAAAACTTGCTTACTCAGTTCTTGTCCTTGTTGTTGAATTTCAGTTCCAGTTGCGGAGAACGAAACTGGCGGACGAGTATAAGCCAGCGCTCCGTTTGCGATGTAGGTGGATGCTGGTTCTGGCTGAATTGCCACCACAGTTGATCCAGCCACAACTAAAGCAAAACTGGCTAATCCAATCCACTTGTATTTATCAAAAGCAATCAGATAACGCTTAACAATTGGTGGAGTCATAATAAAGGTATATTTAGAAGTATACTACTGAGGTTTTTGATAAATTAGATAGCAGTTCCATAATACAGCTTCGCGGAAATCAACCACCCATTTTCCATGCATTAAACCCTTGCTATCTAGTAATGACGTAAAGCCCTGAAGGGCATAACTGCGCTAGCGGCTTGCCGCAGCCCGCCATTACGAATTATAAATTACAAACAAACCGCTCATAAAAATCTGGACAAAGTTCCCCAAAAGTTACCAAGTCTAGACAGATAGGTTTGTAGTCTTAGTCCAAAGTCCTAAAACCACAGGCACAAAGTCTCCTAATTACAAATTATCTCCTGTCAAAGTTTTCAAAGAAATTGAGGAAACCCCGGATATTGAAAAAGGGCTGTGTAATCGTACCGAGAAAATTAGTAATTCTCCCCACTAAATTCCGTCCCACAACAATTACATCATTATCTTGCAGTGGCACATTTTGAGATGCATCCCCAGCCAAAGCTTTTCTCGCATCTAATTTCTGAGTAACAGCTTTACCTTGTTCGGGATCGAAGCGAACTAGGGCAATGTCCCGGAGATTAGCACGATCCAGATTTATGCCGGCTAAAACATCTATAAAACTACTGCCATTAGGTAGTGCTTGAGTCACCATTCCTGAAGCAGTGTAATTTAAAACCCGGACGCGAATTTGTGGTACAGCTAGGGATGAACGAGCCACTAAGTTGCGATCGTAACCGTCTTCCGTACCGACTTCTTGACGTGGAATGATGATCGCATCGCCATCTTGTAAGCGTAAACTCGGTAGTGACCCGTCATTCTGCAAGACTGCATACAAGTCAACAGTTTGTGAAATCACAGAACCATCCATCAACCTCCGACGGACTTTCACTTGCCGCAGGTCTGCGCTCATTGTAGAACCACCAGCAATGAATAGAGCATCAGAAACACGGGGTGTTGAAGAAGCAACAGGATAAATTCCTGGTCGAAACACTTCACCGCTAATGGTGATTTGAACTGGTCTTGGTCTGGCTAGTGACACTACCAGGATTGGTTCAACTAAAACATCTTTTAAACTCAAGCGAATTTTTTCTTGTGCTTCTGCCAAACTCAAGCCCTGTAAAGAAAGTGTTCCCACTTGCGGAACAACTATATTACCTTCTGGATCAATTTGGGCTTGAAAACTCGCATCTGGACGCAGCCCTGTTAAAGATAAAACTACGACAGGATCAATTACAAACCGATTCAGCGACCCCCGAATTTTTTCTTGTGCTTCTAACAAGGTTAAACCTTTGAGCGACACCGTGCCGAGTAGTGGCACAATAATGCTGCCTTCTGGATTGATTGAGGATTGAAAACTCAAATCAGGAAAACGTTGTACCGCAACGCTAATCGTATCTCCCAGCCCTAACCTATAGGGGCCAGGCGGGCGCTGAAATACCACACTAATGACATCTCCTGGACCCAAAAGATAGCGATTGAGTTCGGAAGAAACCTCGTCATTAAAACCCTCAGCACTGGGTGGAGGCGATGGTGGTTGTAAGAGTTGTGGGACATCAACAGCACCAGATGGGAGGATGGGTAATTGCCCTGTGGATTGCCCTGGATTTGATAAAGTTTGGGCAACAACAGGTTGGACAGCCGCTGTCAACAAAATGCCGACTTCAAGACTAACAAAATATAGGGCGCTGAATAATGCACGCATATCAAAAATGGAATTATGGTAAAACTGAGGTCAAAGTAAGTCCCACCGATTGATGATTTTACTCTGAAGATATCTTAAATCTTTAACAGTATAGTTTCGTTGATAATTTTGTACTTTATTATTTCTGCACAAACCAACGCACTCGTGATTTTTTTAGAAAGGACTTGCCATCAATGTCGCTTGTACTGTTTTACCAATAGACTCAGCTAAAGCCCAAGTAGTTTCCACTTGGCCAAAAGGTTCCATCGGAATCATTATGCTTACACTAACCCAAGGAACGCGATCTTTATGCCATTGTGCCAGTTGATCAGCCAGAAACCAGCGCACAGGTGAGGGATGTCCACCATTGGGGGTAGCATACCATTGCAAAACAGCGAAAGTGTCCTGTGGGGTAGAGACGCGAAAAAATCTTGCTTCTACCTTCGTTTGAGTATTTGATCCTGATTTTGGGGGTCGGTTGACAGTAAATTCCGCAGAGCGATATTGAGCGATATCCCATCGTTTCCAGCGAGTTTTTCCCCAGCTATTAATATCAGTCCATTCTACCTCTGGTTGATCCATTGGACCGTTTTGCGGATGCAAAAGTAATATGGCCTGCTTTTGAGTGCTTTCTTGTTTGAGAATCTGCAATGACCATCTACTTGTACCTACGAATTGTTCAGCTTGTTCGACAGTTTGCCAATCAGGAAGGGTGATCCCGGTTTTACGTATCTCCCTCAATGCTGTCAGGTTGGGAACAGGTGGTGGTTGTTTCCATTGCCATCGTCCTGTCAGATATCCGGGAAGTCCTCCGATGACTAACAGCAGTAATAACAACAACAGCACTGCTACATGAGTTGCTGGCTTTTCTTTGAAAAACTTAGATAAGGGATTCATCAGTAAAAATTGCCATAGTTACGCCAAATCTTACTTTAAAAGTGATCCAAAAATTTCATGATCAAATTTCTGGGTGAAGTAGGGGTAGTAGAAGGGACATTTTGACCGAAAAATTTTAGATTTTGGATTTTAGATTTTGGATTGGGAATTTTCGGTACAAGTCCCGCCCCTTCAGGGCGGAATTAATCCAAAATACTCGCTGCGCTGCGTGCGCTTCGCTAACGTAAATCCAAAATTGATTGACCAGTCTTTCCCCTTTGTTTATTTCCTTATCTGGCATTTTCCGTTTCTTCCGGAAGTTCTGAATCTGTGGAGAAATAGTTATTCATCCAATTGAGCAATGGTACTAATAGCAGCAGCATACCAGCTGAGTAAAGGTCTCCACCCCAACTGTCATGTAGCCATTTAAAAGCTGCCTCGCGACCTGTGCCGTGAAAGAAGCTGAGTACAGTGTTACGAATAATGTTGGCAATAATGCTGATGACTAGGGCAGAAGATAAAAACCAAGTGGTAGTGCGGCGTGAAGATAATGCACCAGTCCAATAAAGCAGCATCAAACTGACGTAGAAAGTCGTAAACAACATTTTTAGCCCGGCACAATAGGGGGCAACTTCGACAATTCTGCCATTGACGTATATGTTGATTTGATCAACTACTACTTCCATTCCCATTTGATTGAGGATGAAGCCTGCTGTCCCGGCAATGAAGCTTTGGAGAGGTAAGGTGTAGGGAACGACGAGGTAGGGTAAGGCGGTTGGGGTGGCTAAAAATATCAGCAGCAAAGCAAATGCTTGCAGTCGAAAGCCTGGTAAGCCTTTGAACCAGAAGCACAATCCTGTCAGTATTGTCGGTAGGGAAAGATTCACCCACTCTGGAATACCACTCAGATAAAATACTCCCCCGATGGAGAGCAAAACTGCACCTAAAGGATGGGCTGTATCTTGCAGTCGATGCCACTTTTTGCGGTTTAACCAAATTAGGTAAGCAGCAAATGGCAGACCAATAATACCGTGGCTAAAGTATTCGTGTTCGATACTAATGCTTTTGTTTAGCCAACCATCCACCCAGTGTAGCAAGAGTGGGGCATAGAGTAGGAGCAAAAAGCCGAAAATTGCTATGTTGAGCAATTGTCCCGTGTTTCTTTGTTTTAGCTGTTGCTGAAGTGCCATGATTTCAAACAATTTAAAATTAACAACTCACAATCCACAAATTTATCCCACGAACTGAAATCAGTTGTTTGGCTATGGATGACTGAACTACGGAATTAAAGCTGGTAAATTAAATACATATTAACTTTTGGGCTTGATCACTAAGAGCAGATGTAATACCTGCTACGACTGCTTTGATTTGGTTATTGTTCAAACCTGGGTACATGGGTAAGGATAATATTTGATTTGTGAGCTTTTCTGCTTGGGGAAAGTCTCCTTTTTTATAGCCTAAGTCGGTGAAGGCTGGTTGTAGATGGCAAGGAATTGGGTAGTGAATGCCGGTTTGAATTCCCAGTGCTGTGAGTTTGTCTTGGATTTGCTGGCGTTCTAGGGGACAAGAATCATCAATTTTGATCACATAAAGGTGATAAACGTGTCCGGTGCTACTGTGGTTTTGCAGAGGAATAATGCCAGCATCTGCTAGGGGTGCTAGTTCCAGATCATATTGCTGGGCGATTTTTAGGCGATCGCCATTCCATTGCGGCAAATGTGGTAGTTTTTCTAATAACACTGCTGCTTGCAATGTATCCAAACGACTGTTAGTTCCTGATTCTACATGAAAATACTTTTGGGATGCGCCATAATTTCGCAAGCGCTTCATTTTCTGCGCTACATCTGAATCTCGCGTTAGCAGCATCCCGCCATCCCCAAATGCTCCTAAATTTTTGCTGGGATAGAAACTAAAAGCCGCAGCTATCCCCACCGAACCAGCGCGATATCCGTCTCTTTGGGCTAAATGTGCCTGGGCTGCATCTTCAAAAATCAGCAGTTTATAAGTATCCGCTATCTCTAATAGCTGTTGGGGTGATACCATTTGTCCATAGAGATGTACGGGAATAATCGCTTTTGTCTGTGGTGTAATTGCTTTGGCGGCTGCTTCTAGGTCAATTAAAGCTGTTTGCGGATCACAGTCTACCAGAACAGGCTTGGCTCCAGCCCGTAAAACTCCAATCAATGTGGCTACAAAGGTGTTAGCTGGTAAAATCACTTGATCACCAGCACCAATATTACACGCTTGTAATCCAAGAGCGATCGCATCTGTTCCTGATGCCACACCTATACCATATTCTGTGCCAGATGCGGCGGCAAAAGCAGCTTCAAAATCTGACAGTGCTTTCCCTAAAATGAAATCTCCTTGTGTCAATACAGCCTGTATTGCTTGTTGTAATTGATGTTGAATCGGCTGGTGTTGTAAATTCAGGTCTACAAAAGGAATTTTACAATTCATATTTATCCTAGCTATCCTCAAAAATAAATATCAAATTTTTGCCTATTAATACAAGCCTTTACTGATGAAGTAATCGTAAAGTCTGAATAAATTAATTTATGGTTTATCTGCACAGACAAATTTTGTATAAAAAAACCTGCTGTTTTGGAGAATTTTCAGTAATAAAACTTAATTAAACGCCTAAAATTTTGACATCGTTGTCAAGATTTATATATTTCACCTAACTTAACAATAATTTTCAGAGGCATTTAATATCTAGCCATTCAAGATTAATTGATAAACATCCTCGTGCTGCTTTTTTTTGTGAACACTCTTTGTATCCTGTGCGGTTGCTGAAACAAGATGATGTATACAACCGCAATCAGATCGCCATAACTACCTATTTTGGCAACAAATATTGATCTTTAAGTAGAAAAACACCATAAATACTCCCCCACCTCAACGCTCAAACGTACAGCCAGTTTATGGGGTTTTCAGATCAAAAATTAGATGAATTTTTGCGTTTTATTTGATATTTAGCATTATATTACCCTGATCGAATATAAAACTAACGCTATTTGCCATGAAAACCTCCAATAAGGCAGATTAAATCACCTGTTCACGAATGTATTATCAAAATTTTGTGCCTATTTTGTTGATTAGCAGCAAAATTGGGGAATGCTTAAAAGTAGAAAATCATAACCCAGACTCAGGGGTTATATAGATTACAAGATCGAGAAAATATCAAGGTAGCAGTGGCAATGGTAGAGCCTGAAAACAAATTGTTTAGCTTCAAGGATGGTTGGGGTTCTCAAGAAGCAACAGAAGCACAACGCCTAGAAGCATTGTCTGAATTAGGTTTGCGGCAACCAGACACGATTCCGGTTTTTGAAGAAGCCACTCAAACTGCTGCCCACTTTTTAGAAGCGCCAATTTCCATATTGGGATTTGTAGACCAAGAACGTCATTGGTTCAAGTCGGCCGTGGGTTTATCTAGGCTAGGGCTAATGAATCATCTGGCACAAAACCGCCAGTTGTTACGTGAGGAATCCTTTTGCAGCCAAGTAGTAGAAAGCTTTCAAGTTTCTGTGATTAACGATACCCATAAACTCACCAAATCATCACTGAGAACTGGTAAGTTAGTACAGGATTATGGCATTCGTGCCTACTTAGGAGCGCCCCTGGTTGATGCTTCAGGAAATTGTTTAGGTGCTTTGGCAGTTATGGATTTAGTGCCACGTAAATTTACAACTCGCGATATTGAATTTTTACAAATAATAGCTCGTTGGTGTATGAGTGAATTTGAGCGCAACCTCCTGCTGTTGTCCAGAAAGTCCGAAAAAACTAATTCACCGTACACTACTACGAGATCACTCAATGATCAACGCACAAGAGGCAGGAGAGTCAATCCACCTAATTTAGAAACAGAATCTGGTTATAGTAAGCAACTAAAACTGAAACTTTTGGGACAGATCACGCAAGAGTTACGTACACCCTTAACATCTGTACTAGGCATGGCTAGCGTTTTAGGACGTGAGATATATGGGCCTTTGACAATCAAACAGAGAGAATATGTGGAAATCATTCAAGACAGTGGTCGGTACTTACTGTCTTTAGTGAACGAAATTAGCGAACTGGGAGCGTTGGATGAAAACAACTCTGTGCTGAATCTAGCTCCTGTAGATATTGAAATGCTCTGTCAGCAATCTATCAATATTCTCAAAGAAGCAGCTAATCGCCGTGACCAAAATATTCGCCTGTCCATAGAACCAGGATATAGCCGCATTTGGGTGTTGGATAAAGAGAAGGTGCGGCATATCCTGTATCACTTAATTTCCAGTGTGATTCGACTTTCTGCGACAGGTGGCGTTATCCGTATTCATGTTTCTTATCAAAAAAATACGCTGAATGTGACTGTTTGGGTCTCCCATCCCTGGCTAGGAGATGGGATAACTGAGGTTGACTCTTATTTTCACCTGAATTCTTTGTCCAAGCTGGAATTAACAGGCGAAGCTGGAACCTACAGCCCTGATCCAGAAAGTCAGGAGGACTCAGAGATGCCAGTAGTGGTGGAGAAATTACTGAATTTAACTGATTCTTATTCAGATACATTTACCATGAATTCTGCTGGGGATTTAGCTGAAGGTGATGGGAACTTGACGCGTGAACGCTTGGGTCTGTTACTTAGCCGTCAGCTAGCAGAATTTCATGGGGGACGAATTGCAGTTCAAGGTTCACCGGAATTAGGACACCGCTATATACTGTCTTTGCCATTACAGATTGCGACTTCTTCTGAAATAATCAGTGATTAGAAAAATCACCGCCAAGCAGCCTTTGCATAGCTTCCAGCACAGGAGTATTCCAGAAGGCTAAGTAAATAGAGGGGTGGAAACTCAATTAGCATCAACTAGAAATAATTCTGAATACAATGGCAATTATTACTTTTGTTGTGACTCCGGATTATGATTAAGTCCAAGTTCCGCGCAGGCGTGCTAATTGATGAGAAAGTGTATTTATGAATTTAGTCTGGCAAAGATTTACTTTATCTTATTTACCGCTGAAAGAATATCTGGCTACGAGCTATTTACACCGTTTTTTGGTGGGGATATTGCACTCTTGGCGGCAAAGTAGCATCTTGATGCAGTGGGGAGACGGAATCGCAGTTGCTTTACTCAGCCTGGTGTATGCTCTTGCCCCTTTTGTATCGAGTGGCTTAGTAGGAGTATTGTTAGTAGCTTGTGTAGGATTTTGGCTGCTGTTGACTTTATCCGATGAATCCGCACCGACACATAGGTTGTTATTTACGCCCATTCACTTGCTGGTGTTGCTGTACTGGGCAATTGCCGTAGTTTCTGCTGCATTGTCACCAGTTAAACAGGCAGCGTTGAAAGATTTGGTAGTATTGACACTTTATCTGTTGCTGTTTGCCCTCTGTGCTAGGGTATTGCGATCGCCTCGCTTGCGTTCTTGGATCATTACTCTGTATTTGCACGTATCTTTAATTGTGACTATCTACGGGTTGCGGCAATGGTTTTTTGGCGCTACAGCCCTGGCGACTTGGGTAGATCCACAATCTCCTCTGGCTAAAACCACGAGGGTTTATAGTTATTTGGGTAATCCGAATTTATTGGCTGGATATCTGATTCCAGCAGTAGTTTTCAGCTTGGTGGCCATTTTTGCGTGGCAAAGTTGGATGAAGAAGGCTTTAGCCTTAACTATGTTTATTGCTAATGGTGCTTGTTTGGTGCTGACTTTTAGTCGTGGCGGCTGGATTGGTCTAGTCGTGGGTTTATTGACTGCGATCGCTTTGCTAGTTTACTGGTGGACTGTGCAAATGCCTCCTTTTTGGCGTACTTGGTCACTGCCGATGATTTTGGGAGGTATGATTGGCTTACTGTTGCTAGCAGTCATATTTGTCGAGCCAGTCCGCATGAGAGTGTTGAGTATTTTTGCAGATCGTGGAGATAGCAGTAATAATTTTCGCAGAAATGTTTGGGATGCTGTTTTCGAGATGATTCGCGATTTCCCAATTACTGGGGTTGGCCCTGGTCACAATTCTTTTAATAAAATTTACCCCCTCTACCAACGTCCTCGTTTTACAGCTTTAAGTGCTTATTCGATTTTTTTAGAGGTGGCTGTAGAAACTGGTCTTTTGGGTTTAGCCTGTTTTCTTTGGCTGATAGTTGTGACCTTCAATAACGCATTTGTGCAAGTGCGACGATTGCGGCAATCTAGAAGTGTAGAGGGATTTTGGTTAATTGGCGCATTTGCTACTGTAGCGGGGATGCTGGCTCACGGTACTGTAGATACTATTTGGTTTCGTCCTGAAGTCAATAGCCTTTGGTGGTTAATGGTGGCTTTAATTGCTAGCTACTGGACACCCATAGCTCAAGACCACAATCAAAATTTTAATTTATCTCAGGGAGAACCTAAAGCCAGCTAAACAGGTGAAAAAATGGCGAAATTCAGGAGCCAGAATCCAGATGTGATTTGTAGCTCCTGAATGTCAAAAAAGTCGATGTCAATCATTCTCAATTCTGTTAACTTAGCGTGGCATCGCCCATTGTAACTTTTGAGTTGTCCTCAAAACGAATTTTGAATAGCTTAGTCTCTGTAGGTTGTACTTCCAGTAGTAGTCGGCTCGCGATAAGCAGTAGATTCCCCGCCACGTTTTCTCCCAGCTAAACCAGCTAAACCAAATAAACCAATTAATCCTAACCAACCCCAATCAAAATCTCGGCGTTCGTAAACTGTAGTCCTCGGTGTAGTTTCGACTCTGGGGTCAGTAACTTGGGCATTTGCAGGTAGAGTTAAAGGCAGCATGGCCATACTCAATGTGAGCAAGCCAGCACTAAATGCTTTGGTCAAATTACGTGTCATGGTGAAAATCTCTCGTACCTTCCAACGTCATTCACCACTGTATCGAGTCCCATAACTAATCAAATCAATCTGCGGCTATAAACTAGTCGTTCTCTAAACTCACACTGAAGACATACAACATACTTGCCATTTCTATTCATTCCAGTGTAGAAATCGTGAGATATTTCGGGCTTAATAACTTTTCATCGCCCGTTGCATATCACGTTGATCTTGTTTTCGTTTCAGGGATTCGCGTTTGTCATGGAGTTTTTTACCTTTACCAAGGGCTATACTCACTTTTACCCACCCTCGTTTCAGGTACATTTTTAAAGGTACGAGTGTTAAACCTTCCTGTTCCACCTTGCCAATTAACTTCCGAATTTCTTGGCTATGTAACAACAGTTTGCGCGTGCGACGCGGTTCATGATTAAAATATTGACCACTAGCGTTGTAAGGAGAGATATGGACGTTAATCAGCCATGCTTCGCCATTGCGAATCAAAGCATAACCATCTTGGAGATTAACTCTCCCGGCGCGAATCGATTTGACTTCTGTTCCTACTAACTCAACTCCTGCTTCAAAGGTTTCCAGGATTTCATACAAATAACGGGCTTGACGGTTGTCACTAATAACTTTGTAACTTTGGCTCTTTTCGCTCATTGAAAAAATTTTGTGTGCTTTAAATGTGCTGCAAAAATCTTGGGACTAGTTTGTGAATTTCTCTTCCAACATGAGACTTCTTAAATGTGATATCAGCGCGATCGCATATTCTTCTAATTTAACTTTTCTCCAGGGCGAAAGTTGCAGAAAAATTATGGCAAATTAAATATTAATTTACACTACACTGAGGATTTTCTGTATTTCATGGGCAAATTGTTAAGAATTAAAAACTTAAGTAGAGATTTTCCGCATTAAAAATTGCTTTGTGTTACAATTCGTAAAGATTTTCTCAGGATTTAAGATTTTCTTTATAAATCAACCTTCAGGCAGTCATTAGCTGGTAATCCTGTCATAGTATGAAACATAAGGACACTATTTCTGCCTGTGTTCACTGATGTAGCTCGTCTAAGTAAATTTCTGAGTAAAAAAATGCTAGGGGTGTATTGTCCATGCCCTTGACTATTCTTGTTGTGGATGATGACCTGGGAACTCGTCTGTCTATTAGTGATTATCTTGAGCTGTCTGGCTACTCTGTGGTCACGGCGAATGACGGTCAAGAAGCTTTGGTAATGGTAGATAATTACCATCCTGATTTGATCGTTACCGATATTATTATGCCACGAATGAACGGCTATGAACTGGTACGTAGAGTACGCCAACAACCAGCTTTCCGGTTATTACCTGTAATTTTATTAACAGCACGCACAAAGACCCAGGAAAGAATTCTGGGCTACCAGTCAGGGTGCGATTTGTACTTACCTAAGCCTTTTGAACTAGAAGAGTTAGCAGCCGCAATTCGTAATCTTTTAGAGCGATCGCAAATTATTCAATCTGAGTACCGTTTTTCTCATAAAGAGAATTTGGGCAGTTTCAGACACTCAAAAGAGGTAGACATCCCAAATTCTCTATCTACTAATATTCAGCAATCCCATCTATTGGCATCGTTGACACCCAGAGAACAAGAAGTCCTAGAAATGTTGACTCATGGTTTTTCTAATGCTGATATGGGACATCGACTGCACTTGAGTCCGAGAACAGTAGAAAAGTATGTGAGCAGTTTATTAAGAAAAACTACCACTAGCAACCGAGCAGAACTGGTGCGTTTTGCCATTAAGCATGGCCTAGTGGAATAGCTTTTACGCTGGAAGTGGCTAGCACCGCTACGCGGAAGTCAAAAATCAAAAGATTGTGCTATTTATGCCCAACTGCACTAGTAACGTGTTGGAGTAGACCTTCACAAGCATCCACAAGTAAATCTATTACCTGATTAAAACCCTCTACGCCACCATAGTAAGGGTCTGGGACTTCCTTCAGGGTGTGCCGAGAGCAAAAACCACACATCAGGTAAACTTTGTTGTGATACTGCCCAGTGGAATCAAGAGCGAGTATATTATTATAGTTCTCTTGATCCATTGCCAAGATCATATCAAAGTCCTGAAAGTCTAGTTTCTGAAATTGCCGAGCTTGACCAAGCAGTTTAATTCCCAACTTCGCCGTAGCAGCACTACTCATGCGTCGGTCGGGTGGGCTACCGATGTGATAACTAGATGTACCAGCAGAATCACAAAGGATGCCATCGCTCAAGCCAGCCTGGTCGATGAGATGATTCATAATGTTTTCTGCCGATGGCGATCGGCAGATATTCCCCAGACAGACAAACAGCAACTTGTAAGGCATAAATATTTTACTGAGTATCGCTCAAAGGTCAAAAGTCCACAGTCATCAGTCTAATTGTTTATGACTAATGACCGAAGCGATTTTAGATTTTAGATTTTAGATTTTGGATTAAATGAAAATCTGAAATTTAAAATATTCGGTTTCAAGCCTCTGGTTTCACGCAGAAGAAAAACCAAAATTTTTCAATGTTTAAGCCTCTTCTTTATCAGGAGAGGTTAATCCAAAATCGTAAATCCAAAATCCAAAATTGAGTGCCTAATGACTAAAATCCAGGTAGTTCCAGACCGCTAGTCAAATCTTCCATCCGTTCCCGCATTGTTGCAGTGGACTTGTTGTAAGCATCTTTCATTGCTGCTGTCACGAGGTCAGAAAGTAATTCTGCACCTTGCGCTAGAGCATCTGGGGCAATTTCCACCCGCTTGGGTTCTTGGTTACCACTGACAATTACCTTAACCAGTCCACCGCCGGACTCTCCCTCGATTTCCATTTGCTCCAATTCTTCTTGAAGCTGTTTAGCGCCTTCTTGAACTTGCTGCGCTTTTTTGAACGCGTCTGCGAGTTCTCTCATTTTTCCCAAACCAAAACCGAAACCCTGTCCTTTTCCTGTCATAACTGATTGTGCGCGTGTGCGTAGAATAACAAATCAAATTCAATTATAGATGCGGTCGGCAATTTGCCTCTTTTATTACCAATAATTAACGCTGGGTATTGGGTATCGGGCAGGGGAGAAAAGGCAGAGGGGCAGGGGGCAGGGTGCAGGGGAGAAAATAAGAGGACCGGTTGTTAAGTAACCGGAAG
>NZ_CAWQOY010000065.1:0-3784 GCF_963896525.1 Nodularia sp. LEGE 04288 | reverse complement strand
GGTATAACAATCAGAACAAAATTTCCCACTCCCCACTCCCCACTCCCCACTCCCCAGTCATCGGGATTTTACTCTACCGTAAGCACGTCATTACCAAACAACCATATATTCCCCAACTGATTCGCCGTTTTGAAGAAGCCGGGTTAATTCCCTTACCCATTTTTATCAACGGTGTAGAAGGACACGTAGCAGTCAGAGATTGGATGACCACCGACTACGAAACCCAGCAAAGACAAAAAGGTAATACTGAAACTCTCTCACTTTCTGCTCAAGCTGTCCAGGTAGATGCAATTGTTTCTACCATTGGCTTTCCTCTCGTGGGTGGTCCCGCAGGTTCAATGGAAGCAGGGCGACAGGTGGAAGTAGCCAAACGCATCCTCGCTGCCAAGAATGTACCCTATATAGTAGCCGCACCCCTGCTAATTCAAGACATCCATTCCTGGACACGTCAAGGTGTAGGCGGACTGCAAAGTGTTGTATTGTATGCTTTACCGGAACTCGATGGGGCGATTGATACCATTCCCCTCGGCGGTTTAGTGGGTGAACAGATTTATTTAGTTCCTGAACGAGTCCAGCGCTTAATTGGTAGAGTCAAAAATTGGATTGCTTTACGCCAAAAGTCAGCATCAGAACGCAAGATAGCAATTATTTTATATGGATTTCCCCCAGGATATGGGGCTGTAGGGACTGCGGCTTTATTGAATGTTCCCCGGAGTCTAATTAAGTTTCTCCACGCCCTCAAAGACCAAGGTTATGAGGTTGGTGATATTCCTGAAGATGGGGAAGAGTTGATTCGTCAGGTGAAAGCAGCAGATGAAGAACCCACCATCAAAAATCAAATCATGTCCCCCCCCGTGAACGGGGGCGTTAGGGGGGGTTCCAGTGTACATTTCCGCAAGTTAGAAAAATGGTTGGGATATCTGCTAACTTCCCGCATTGAAAAACAATGGAAGTCTTTAACGGGAACTGGAATTAAAACCTATGGGGAGGAATTACATATTGGCGGTGTGCAGTTAGGTAATGTCTGGATTGGTGTCCAACCACCTTTGGGTATACAAGGCGACCCGATGCGGTTAATGTTTGAACGAGATTTAACTCCTCATCCCCAATATGCGGCTTTCTATAAATGGTTGCAAAATGATTTTACGGCTGATGCTGTGGTTCATTTCGGGATGCACGGAACTGTAGAATGGTTGCCGGGTTCACCGTTGGGTAATACTGGTTATTCTTGGTCGGATATTCTCCTGGGTAATTTGCCTAATCTATACATATATGCGGCGAATAATCCTTCTGAGTCGATTTTGGCGAAGCGTCGCGGTTATGGGGTGTTGATTTCTCACAATGTCCCTCCTTATGGTCGGGCTGGTTTATATAAGGAGTTGCTGTCTTTGCGGGATTTGATTTCGGAGTATCGTGAGGACCCGCAGAAGAATTATCTGTTGAAGGAAGTTATTTGTAAGAAGATTGTTGATTCTGGTTTGGATGCTGATTGTCCTTTTGATGATGCTAAACGTTTGGGGATTGCTTTTAGTCCTGAGAATGTGCGAATGTTTAGCGATCGCGCTTTTGATGGTTATTTGGTGAAGTTGTACGCATATTTGCAGGTGTTGGAGAATCGTTTGTTTTCTTCGGGTTTGCATATTTTGGGGGAACCGCCGAATGAGGAGGAGTTGGAGGCTTATTTGGAGGCTTATTTTGGAGACGAACCGCCAAGTCGCCTTCGCGCAGCGTCTCGAAGAGAAGGTCGCCAAGAGGAGGAGGAGTTGGTTAGTGGTTTGTTGATGCAGTGTACTGATGAGTTGGGGAGTTTGTTGAGGGGTTTGAATGGGGAGTATATTTTGCCTGCGCCTGGGGGTGATTTGTTGCGGGATGGGGCTGGGGTGTTACCTACGGGGAGGAATATTCACGCTTTAGATCCCTATAGAATGCCTTCTCCGGCGGCTTTTGCACGGGGGCGGGAAGTTGGTCAAAAAGTTATCGCCCAGCATTTGGCTGAACATGGGACGTATCCGGAAACGGTGGCGGTGATGTTATGGGGTTTGGATGCGATTAAGACTAAGGGTGAGTCTCTGGGGATTCTTTTGGAGTTGGTGGGGGCTGAACCTGTGAAGGAGGGAACTGGGCGGATTGTGCGTTATGAGTTGCAGCCTTTGTCTGAGGTGGGACATCCCCGTATTGATATTTTGGGGAATTTGTCGGGGATTTTCCGCGATAGCTTTGTGAATATTATTGAATTATTGGATGATTTGTTTCAACGGGCGGCTGATGCTGATGAACCGGAAGAGGAGAATTTTATTAGAAAGCACGCTTTGGCTTTGCAGGCGCAAGGTGTAGAGAATAGTTCTGCGAGATTGTTTTCTAATCCGGCTGGTGATTTCGGTTCTCTGGTAAATGATCAAGTGGTTGATGGGAATTGGGAATCTGGGGAAGAGTTAGGTAATACTTGGCAAGGTCGTAATGTGTTTAGCTATGGTAGGGAAGATAAGGGTCAAGCTAGACCAGAGATTTTAAATGCTTTATTAAAAACAAGCGATCGCATTGTTCAAGAAATCGATTCTGTAGAGTACGGTTTAACTGATATTCAAGAATATTACGCTAATACTGGCGGTTTGAAAAAGGCGGCAGAAAAGCAACGGGGGAAGAAGGTAACGACTAGCTTTGTGGAAAGTTTCTCGAAGGACACCACACCCCGCAATTTAGAAGATTTACTCAGAATGGAGTACCGCAGTAAGTTAGTCAATCCCAAATGGGCGCAAGCAATGGCGAATCAAGGTTCTGGTGGTGCGTTTGAAATTTCCCAACGGATGACGGCGTTAATTGGTTGGGGAGGGACTGCTGATTTTCAAGATGATTGGGTTTATGACCAAGCGGCTGATACTTATGCTTTGGATGCAGAGATGGCGGATAAGTTACGCAAGGCAAATCCTGAAGCTTTTCGCAATATTTTGAGCCGCATGATTGAGGCGCATGGGCGGGGTATTTGGCAAGCTGATGCAGATAAGTTGGATAAGTTGCGTCAGTTATATGATTTGACTGATGAACAATTGGAAGGAGTTACAATTATGTAATATTAGTAAATAAAGATTATATGGAAAACTCTTTTACTGCTGTATTTGAACAGATAAATGAGTGGTATATTGGCTATGTCCAAGAATTACCAGGTGCAAATGTACAAGAAAGAACTCTGGAGGAAGCGCGGGAAAGCCTACGGGAAGTGATAGAGTTAATTCTCATATCAAATAGAGAACTTGCAGAGCAAGAACTCACAGGTAAAAATGTGATCAGGGAACAAATTACAGTTAGAATTTAGTGAAGAGACGTGAATTGATTCGCTATCTAGAAGATAATGGCTGTCTGTTTCTTCGTGAGGGTGGAAGGCATACAATTTATTACAATCCAGTAAACAAGAGAACTTCGGCAGTTCCCCGACATAATGAAATTGTTAATATCCTAGCGCTCAAAATTTGTACCGATTTGGAAATTCCCAGACCTTAACAGGGGATATATTTTGACACTTTGTAAGTAAATAAAGTACACATCTTAATATGATAAATCTTGTAGGAGAGGGCAAAGATGCCCGCCCTTATGTACCTGACTCAGATGAAATTTGCTGTACATCACTTTAACTGGAAAAGGCAAACCTTGTTCTGTGTGTCCTAATTACGAATTACGAATTACGAATTACGAATTACGAATTACGAATTACGAATTACGAATTACGAATTACGAATTACGAATTACGAATTACGAATTACGAATTACGAATTACGAATTACGAATTACG
>NZ_CAWQOY010000064.1:0-4008 GCF_963896525.1 Nodularia sp. LEGE 04288 | reverse complement strand
ACTCCCCACTCCCCACTCCCCACTCCCCAATCTTCCCAATCTTCCCAATCACTCGTATTACTCGATGAAGTCGGGGCGGGAACTGATCCAGTGGAAGGTAGTGCTTTAGCGATCGCCTTGCTGCAATATCTCGCCAATCATGCCCAGCTAACCATTGCGACAACTCACTTTGGTGAATTGAAAGCGCTGAAATATGAAGATGAGCGATTTGAAAATGCTTCTGTAGAATTTGATGAAAGTACCCTTTCGCCTACCTATCGTTTATTGTGGGGTATTCCTGGACGTTCCAACGCCTTGACAATTGCCCGGCGTTTAGGTTTAAAAGCCGAAGTGGTGACACAGGCTAAAACTCAAGTCGGAGGGGCGACAGACGAAGTTAATCAGGTGATTGCTGGGTTAGAAGCGCAACGCCGCCGCCAAGAAACCAAAGCTGCGGAAGCTCAAAGTTTGTTGCAGCAAGCGGAACGTTTATACAAGGAGGTGTCGGCAAAATCTGATGCTTTGCAGGAACGGGAAAAAGCTTTGCGGGCTGATCAGGAAGTAGCAGTCCAACAAGCGATCGCTCAAGCTAAAGGTGAAATTGCCCAAGTGATTCGCCGCTTGCAAAAAGGCACACCAAAAGCCCAAGATGCCCAACAAGCAACCGATGCGTTAAATCAAATTTCCCAAAAATATCAGCCAAAGGTAGCACCAAAACCCAAAGTAGGGTTTATGCCCAAAGTAGGCGATCGCGTGCGGATTTCCCAGTTTGGGCAAACAGCAGATGTTTTAACCGCCCCCGATGCCAATGGTGAATTTAACGTCCGTTTTGGCATGATGAAGATGACAGTGAAGCTGGAAGACATCGAATCTTTGGATGGTCAAAAACCTGAACCAGTCGTCAAACCCAAGCCAGCCCCAGCCCCAGTGACTCAACCAGAAGAAAGCGCCCCAGCTATTCGCACCTCTCGCAATACAGTGGATTTGCGCGGTAACCGGGTAGCTGATTCCGAAATTATTTTAGATAAAGCAATTTCGGAAGCGACAGGCCCCTTATGGATTATTCACGGACATGGCACAGGCAAGTTGCGCCAAGGAGTTCACGCCTATTTGCATCAACACCCCAGAGTTAGCCACCATGAACCAGCAGAACAGGCAGATGGTGGCAGTGGTGTTACTATTGCTTATATCAAATAAAGTGGCAATAAATAGCACGGGTGTAGGCTACTAAATTTTTAATATCTAGTTACTAATTCCCTTGATATTATGAGGAATTAGCAATTAGATATTAACTAGATTCAGTAATGTTTATTTATACATTTCTACTGAAACAATGATGATCTTGAGGAAGAACTTGATCAGTTTTGTCAAGCAAAGTTGTTGAAAATAAATTTTCATCTAGTAGAGTAAGACAAAGACTATTGCTGTTTATCAAAATAAGCAAAGCTTGCGGCAGCTTCTAGCTAATAGCGATGGGAAACCAACCTTGATATTTCAGAGTCTGGTTTCAAAATGGGTAACAGCAACAGCCCCTACAGCCTGATCACCTATGCTAAAAGTTATGCACTCGGCCGCCGATTCAGCCACACCCAATCCCCAGTGGGCGGATTTAATTAAACTTCCAGCCCCAAACACAGTTCAATGGGACAACATCAAAACCCAGTTAGACTTGGTGCTGTTGGCGCTAGAAACTTTAACTGGTATTGGTTCCGAGGCCATGCTGTCTGCGGCAATTAATCTGAATTTAGAGTCCAGAGTGCCAGACCGGGTAGCTTTATGGCGCTTGCGTCAGTCTAATCCCTTGCGTAAAGGTCAAGGTGGGCGAAAAAAGCTAGATGTAGAAGAAGCGCGATCGCTGGTTCTGATCACCTGCTACCTCGCCAAACAGCACCAAGAATTGATTCGCCGTGCTGTTGGTCTACTAGAACAAATGGCGGAAAACAAGCGGGAACCTCATCAGGCTGCCTTACTTGGAGATTATATCGATGCTTTCTGCAATACCTACCAAGAACGGATGGAAGAAGACGACCAAATAACCACGGATCTACTCACCCACTTGGCGCTAAAACTACTTGTAGATTTACTTTTTTACAGTGCGCCTGGTGGACACCGCCGTCTCTGGCTAGCACTCATAGATAGTTCTGCAAAATTTTAGATAATCGTCTCCCTCGCCGTTCCTGCCATGCCACCATTAAATTCTGTCATTAGACGCTACACACCCCCAACTTGTACCTTAGAAATATTGGCGCAAAGTTCACCTTTATCCCATTGGATGGGAAAAACAGTGATCAAGCAGCTAACCTTTGAACTACACTTTGATGATCCGCAACTACCAGAAGAACTCAGAATACCAATTCGAGGCGATCGCGATCAACTAGAAATTTTGTGTGATGTGGTCACCAGCTACGTCCAAGGATTACTACAGCAACCCCCAGATAACTTTTGGCTCAGTCTTTCCGAACCCCAGGATTCTAGTAAAGTATCTGATGATTCCCAGTTCACAGATTTTCAGCAATCTTTACCCCCAACGACTCAGATATTCAAATCCTTTCCCTCCCAGATACCAGCATTCGCCATCCGCTTAGAAACAGGCAACTATTTAACTCACAATTTGTTTCTTGGACCACTCGCTAACCAAACATCTGGGGCTGTAATTCAACTGAGTCTACTGCAACTATTCGATTTAGCAACTGCTTTAGATGAATACGCTGCTGATGTGATGGCATTACCAAATCTGAATCATAATAATAGAGTTTTGCGATTACCTGCTTGGGCCCCAATTGCCGCAGTCATGGTTTTAAGTGTAGGTTTACTACCAGCGACTTTACAATTTGCCAACAATAACAAACAAAATCAACCACAAATAGCCAAAATATCCGAGCCAGAAGTGGCGCAAACAGCCCTAGAACCCTCACCATCTGTCGATATTCCCACATCGCCATCCGGATTTAGTCCCCCGGATGATGTAACATCCTTACCACTTCCCGGCTCCGACTCTCAATTTCCTGCGGCTAGTTTTCCTCAACAGCCCCCGTCAGCATCTAATTCTGGACTTTTGAGCAATTCCTCTTCATCCTTACCAACTCAACAAGATCCACTGTTTATCTTTGAGTCCAAGGTTCCCAACCTAGAAAGCAATGCACCAAGCGTAGCCTCCAGCAGAATTCCCGAACAGGAATTGACTATTCAGCCAAATCCCCAGCCATTCCCCCCAGGCTCAATTGCCCAAAGTGAAAGTGCGCTCCCCCAAAGGCGGTCTTTACCACCTAGCCTATCTCCTAACAGAGGCACATTTCCCAGTCTCTCATCAGTTCCCCCGTCTCTCTCTAGCGATCGCAATGACAATATTAGCCCGATTTCTTCATCTAACTCACCGCTGAACCGACAGCAAATTGAAAAAACAATCAATTCTCCTGTAAATGTTGCTAATGAGGTAGATAATAATTCATTAGCTCGTAGATCAACGAGTCAACCCATAACTCCAGCATCTGAAGAGTTTAACTCTGGTAGGACTTTGTTTGATACGCCTCAAGTCGCAGAAGCGAGACAAATTTTCACAAAGCGTTGGCAGCCACCCGTTGGATTCGCCCAAACATTAGAATATAGTTTGATGGTAGATGTTGATGGTAAGGTGGAAAGAATTTATCCCCTGAATCAGGCTGCGAGAACATTCATTGAAGATGCGGGGATGCCTGAAATTGGTCAACCCTTTGTTTCTGCCAATAAATATGGACAAAATGTCAGAATTCGAGTAGTTCTCAGTCCTGACGGCAAGGTTCAAACATTTCCTGAAAATGAATAATTAATATAGCGGTATGCACTTGAATGAAGTACATCATAGCCCCCTCCTCGCTTGCGGGGCTATCGTGTTCACAAAAGTGATCGAATCGCCCCCTAACCCCCAATTCTGGGGGAACAAGAATTTTCAAAGTCCCCCAAACTTGGGGGATTTAGGGGGCTAAACAGGCTCAAACGCAGACAGGAAGGACTTGTGTGTACACGATAGCGCTTGCGGGGAGGGGGTTGGGG
>NZ_CAWQOY010000063.1:0-4086 GCF_963896525.1 Nodularia sp. LEGE 04288 | reverse complement strand
CTTTTTCAACACGCGGACATTTATTGATACAAAATTTTATCTAACTTGTTGCTGCAAGGTCTGAAGTTCCGTTAATTTTTGGTCAGCTTATGGTTCAAAGTTTGGCCATTTTTGCGGTAAAAGCACAAAACTTCACTCCATCAAACATTTGAGGAATAAGCCTCAGCAAGCCCTATGTCAGTGCTAACTCACCTGTTACCAGATTCAACCAATCTGAAACTTGAGAATTGCCAAGTTGACAAAATAAAAACTCAGATAAATTTGATTGTTTCCGCAATCAGTAGAGTAGTTAACTGTCCAGTTTGTAACCAACCAACTCACAAAATTCATAGTCGCTATGAACGCTTCTTAGCAGACTTACCCTGGGCTGATTACAGTATTACCTTACAGTTACGGGTAAGGAAGTTTTTTTGCATCAATACTTTGTGTAAACGACGCATTTTTACAGAAAGGCTGACCAATGTAACCGCACCTTGGGCGAGAAGAACTCTGCGTTTAGCTCAACGATTGAGTGCGATTGCTTTAGCTAATGGTGGTGCAGCCGGGGTAAGACTCTCGCAGCAATTGGGGATAAAAGTTTCTCGCAATACACTATTAAATTTAGTCCGCTCAATCCCACTACCACCAATCGTAACACCACATACTCTTGGGGTAGACGATTTCTGCTTTCGTAAATGTAAAACTTACGGCACAGCACTAATTGACCTGGAACGCAGCCGACCAATTGCTCTACTAAAAGATGCTAAGGCTGAAACCTTGGCAGAATGGTTAAAAGCTCACCCTGGTGTCAAAGTCGTCTCACGAGATCGGTCAAAAACTTATGAAAGTGGTATTCGTCAAGGCGCACCAGAAGCCATTCAAGTTGCAGACCGTTTTCACTTATTGCAGAACTTATCTCAAACGCTTGAGCAAGTCTTTGGTACTCACGCCGAAGCACTTAAAGAAGTGGAAAAACAAGTCTTGATTACTGATACGAAAGTGCTAAAAGAGGTGGAAACAGCACTTGAAGAAGGCAGAAGTAGGAAGGCAGGGGGCAGAAGGGAATTGGATGGGGATTCCGACCCCACCCAATTGCAGACCACTGAAATTCAAAACGAATGTGGGGGTCTTAAACCCTTTTTGGCAGAGAGTACAGACGGATTGACTGCACGGGAAAACCCTCAAACCAACCTTCTGCCGTCTGCCGTCTGCCCTCTGCCTTTCCCCGATAACCTTTCCCTAGTTGCTGAGGCTAATCCCTGCCCAGTTGTGCCAAAGTTTCCCCAAAACACATCTTTAAAAAGAAAAGTCCAATCCGCCAAGGCACGGGACAGACGGAGGGACATCCATGAGCAAGTTTGGAGTTTACGGTTTCAAGGCTTATCAGTGCAAGCAATTGCTCAATCCCTGGGAGTTTCTAGAAATACCGTATATAATTACCTGCGTAGCTCAACTTTTACCGAACGTCGCCAACGTAGCGACCAAGGTCTCAGTCTTCTCAACCCTTATCATGATTACCTCCTCAGCCGCTGGAATAGCGGTAACTACAACACCCAAGAACTGTTTGAAGAAATTCGACAGGCGGGCTATATCGGTAGTTATGCCACGGTCAATCGCTTCACTCGTTATCTCAAAAGCTTGCCCGGATTTGAACCAGCAAAAGGTTCAAGAAAAAACGCTTCCTCCAGGGTAAGCTCTTCTTCCCATCGTCCTCTCACCCCCAGTCGCGTCACAGCTTTAGTCTTACGACGACCGGAACTAACAGAGCCTAATGAGCGTGAAGTAATCGCTCAACTACAAACAGCTCATTCGGATTTGAAGTCAGCCATTGAGCTAGCTCAACAGTTTGCATCTCTTGTGCGTCAACGCCTGCCTGAGCAACTGGATGCTTGGTTAAACAAAGCTAAAAACAGCTCGGTTTCTTTGCTGCACTCTTTTGCTGTTGGTTTAGAGTCTGACTACGATGCTGTGAAAGCAGGTGTAACTATGTCAGTTAGCAATGGCCCCGTTGAAGGGCATATTAATCGACTGAAAATGTTAAAGCGGCAGATGTATGGTCGTGCCAAGATAGACTTGCTTGAGCGACGATTCTTGTTAGCCACGTGAAAAAGGCAAGAGGCAGAGGGCATTCGGTTTTGTTTAGAAGGGGATTCCGACCACTCATTCACAAGAGCCACCAATTGAAAAATTGGTGTGGGTCTTAAACCCTTGCTCCCTTTGGTCGCGGCAGAGGACACAGGCCAGTATTCCTTCTGCCTTTTTTCGGTATAATCTTTATACTTCAAACTTCTCTAGACTTCAAACTTATGAGCTACAGAAATCAATTTATCTGGCAACGGGCAGTTCAACTTGCTATTAATTGCTATAAGTTTACACACCTATTTCCTAAATCAGAATTGTATGGCTTAACCAGCCAAATCCGACGTTCTTCTGTATCTGTAGCATCTAATATAGCGGAAGGCTATGGTAGACGCTCAAAGTCAGAATATGTACAGTTTTTACACATTGCATTAGGTTCTTTAAGAGAACTCGATACACAATTAATTATTGCCAAAGAAGTAGATTTGGCAGAGAAAAAGCTTTTTACCTCCCTATTAAATGAAGTTGAGGAAATGCAAAAGATATTAGTTGCCAGTTTAAACAAACTCAAAGTTTGAATTTATTCTTTTCTTCTTCCGACTTCTGCCCTCTGCCCTCTGCCCTCTGCCTTCCCCAACCAAGATCACCAAAAGTTGCCAAGAACCATTTTTTGATTCAAGTCACAATAACCTTCAATTACTTCATGGACATTGCCACAATGCTAAAACAGCAGCAGATAAAATTGCTGTTTCAATTCAAGAGATAGATGAGGATTATCTCAACTGTAATCCCTTTTAACTCTGAATTTACAGGTGTGCTTGACAAGCACCAAATCACTGAGGAGCCGTGTGAGGTTAACGTCTCATGCACGGTTTTGTAGCCGAGTCAGGAGGGCGACTTCCTGGCTTAGGCATCCAATTAGGGTTGCGATCGCACAAATCTTGGTTCACTTCCTCCGGTATAGAAGACGGTATAGAAACTAAAACCCAATCACCGAAACAGCTTTGCGCTTCTGCTCAGGCGTAACCTCCAGATAACGCTGCAAAGTCCCCAAGTCACTGTGACCAGAGATTTCTTGAATAGTCCTCAAAGGTATGCCAGCGCTGGACATTTGCGTGAGAGCCGTTCGCCTAAACGAGTGCGTACTAACTCCCTCCACCCCAATCCGGTTGCAAGCAGCCCGTAAAATCTTATCAGCCATAAACCGAGTCAGCCGTTCAGTCACACCGCGCATACCGGGAAACATCATCTCACCTGGGGGCTGATACTCCGCCAGTATTGCTGCTAACCCTGGAGGGATGTCTACAATCCGAGTTTTGTGCTTACCTTTGGTGGTAGACTTGCGGAAAGTGATGGTTCCAGATTTGATATCAGTCTTTTTCAGAGCCAACGCTTCTGACACGCGACAACCAGTGAACAAGCAGATGCCAAACAGCGCGCGATCGCGGGAAGTGAGTAATCCTTCAGTGAACAATCGCCTCAATTCCTCTTGGTTTAATATTTTGCCTTGTCCGTTGCCGCTAACCTTCATCTTGACTACCTTCTGGGGGGGTACACGATTTACAGAAATCGTGTAACGAGGGACTAAAAGTATTGTAGCTTCGTTGGGGAGACGAAGGCGATATCAAGCCATCAAATCCAACTTATCATTCCCAATCGCTACAACCCGCATTCTGTCGTTGACTGATAAAACTTGCTTATGATTGCAGCACGATGACCAACTACAGGTATAATCCGCCAACTGCTTTGGCACTAAGATTAATTGGTACTTTGAACAGGGCGCAGGCGATATGTGGGGGCAGAGGAAGTTGAGGATGATGATGAGGCGTTTGAAGAGAAGATGCTGCATTTGACTAAAAAATTAGAGCAGCAGTTTACTGAAAGTGCCAAGCTAGAGACAATAGACCCATCCGAAAACTCGCAAGCCAATATTTACAAGGCTTTGATACCAGTCCTTGCAGATTCTGTTTCAACGAAGAAATCCGTGTTTGATATAGTTACTGATAGTTTAGAGCAGAAAAATACATA
>NZ_CAWQOY010000062.1:0-4319 GCF_963896525.1 Nodularia sp. LEGE 04288 | reverse complement strand
ACCCCACACCCTACTTATTACCTTTCCCTCCCCGAACGCATCTACTCGCGCCCATTACCACCGGTGGAATTAGTCGATATGCGGCTAGAGTTACAGCAGGGAAATCGTTCTATATTTAGTAGACCGCTACAAGCAGCTTTACAGCAACTACAAGAGAAGCAACAACAGGGAATTTTATTTATTCATCGCCGGGGACACAGTACCTTTGTCTCTTGTCGCAGCTGTGGTTATGTAATGGAATGTCCCCATTGTGATGTGTCGCTGTCCTATCACCAGACAGAAGAAGGCGCGCCGCAATTACTACGCTGTCATTACTGTAACTATACGCGATCGCATCCTCCCCAATGTCCCGAATGCGGTTCACCATACCTGAAATTCTTTGGTAGCGGAACTCAGCGCGTCGCCCAAGAATTAGCAAAACAGTTTCCGCAATTAAGTTATATCCGTTTTGATAGCGATACCACCCGCAATAAAGGCGCACATCGTCACCTACTGACTCAATTTGCTAACGGTGAAGCCCATTTATTAGTAGGAACACAAATGATCACCAAAGGTTTAGATTTACCCCAGGTGACACTAGTCGGCGTTGTCTCTGCTGATGGTTTGTTGCATTTATCAGATTATCGCGCCAGCGAGCGAGCATTTCAAACCCTAACTCAAGTAGCCGGACGCGCTGGTAGAGGCGATGATCCCGGTCGAGTGATTGTGCAAACTTACACCCCAGAACATCCTGTAATTGGGGCGGTACAACAACATGATTATCAGTCTTTTTCTCAAACAGAATTAGAAGAACGCCAAGCGCTGAATTATCCCCCCTATGGACGGTTAATTTTATTGCGCTTGAGTAGTTTAGATCCCATTCAAGTCCAGAACACAGCCCAAATTATCGCCACAGCTTTAAGTTGTAGCGAAGGATTTGATATCCTCGGCCCAGCCCCAGCCAGTATTGTGCGGGTAGCTAACCGTTATCGTTGGCAAATTATGCTGAAGTTTGATCCCGATGCTTTACCAAATTTACCTGATTGGGAGTCAGTGCGATCGCTTTGTCCTGATTCTGTGAGTTTAACGATAGATGTAGATCCATTAAACATCATGTGAAAACTGACAACCCTTTGCCAGTAAATCAAGTCAGATCAAAAACATCAACTTGGCATATTTAAATTACCTTAAACTCTTGTGGGTGAGGGCAAAGATGCCCGCCCATATTATGCTGCAACTGGTGTTTAAAGACTAGTTTGAATCTTCCCCAGTCCAGAATTCATTGATGTTAACCATCCAGGGTATACCTTGATTAACTGGAGAATTGACACTAATTTTAGCTTGGTTAGCAAATCGTTTTAACTTATTAGCTAAATAAGGAATAGTCGTCATCAGATGCTGATAACTTTTGATATCATGACAGACCAAAAATAAGATCAGAATACCGCCATTAACTTTGAAATACCAGTGACAACTGGATAACAAAATCCTTATTCTTGGCTTACACGCTAAAAAAAAGCTTTTTTTGGTAGCTTCTTCTAATTGGCTTAACCAAATACCACTCAGTTGGGTTGTTTTATTAGAAGGCAAATCATCCGGAGATAAATATGGTTGATACATAGTAACTCTGGCATTATTCAAAAGAGTAAAAAACTTAAGTCAACTGTATGAACTGGAAATAATTACCTAGGCATAAAATTCAGCCTATAAGTTAAGCCAGACTACATGGCGTTTTAATTTAACGTCCGTTCACCCCTTGATAAACTTTATATAATCGACAGTGTACTATCGCTAATTTTCCTCATATTTCCTTAGTAATTAATCAACATAAGTTAATAATTTCCATACCATGACATTGTTATCTGAAGATGTAGAAAATTAGCCTGCATAGGTAGCGTGGTTTCTGTAGCTGAGGTAGTCCCCGCCCCAAAAGTGATTTCTCCGCCACTAGACCGTAGTTTTCCTACAAGTTGATCAAACAAGAGAAAAGAGGGCTTAAAGACCCCATAACAGCAGCTTTCGTAGAAATTGATCTGTGTACATCTGTAGTTGATTATTTTTTGGTGTACTGCACTCACTTGCAAACTGCTGTAAATATAGAGACACCGAAACC
The DNA here is from genome assembly GCF_963896525.1 of Nodularia sp. LEGE 04288. Lineage (NCBI taxonomy): Bacteria > Bacillati > Cyanobacteriota > Cyanophyceae > Nostocales > Nodulariaceae > Nodularia > Nodularia sp. LEGE 04288. The sequence goes on along the minus strand of NZ_CAWQOY010000062.1, from coordinate 2,227 downwards.
AGGAGACATGATTGAGAGTACCTTGCATCTGCAAATAAATATGCAATATAATTTTTTGCTAACTTTCAGTTTAATTTCCGGCTATGGATAATATTTAGTGTAAATATATACAAATATTAGGTTTGATGTCATCAATGTATCTGAGATCAGCTTGTATTTGAAATTAGCAAATTTTACCGTTTTATTGTATAACCAAGTCATATTAACAAGGCATATAAGAGTAAATTTTCCATATTTTTGGCGGAAACTTGCAAAAGATTCTGAAAAATAGTAATAACCCTAAAAAGCACATCCATTGAGGTTAAATATCAGAGACATTACCAAACTGCTCGTGATTTAATTACAGAGTAATTCATTTGATCTATATAAATAATTAGCTTTCTATCATTGAACTTGAACTGAGTGCGAAATAAATGGGACAAGGTTTTTTGCAAATCGGCTTAACGCTGTGTATTGTTATAGCAATCGTTAGGGTTTTGGGAAGATACATGGCGCGGGTTTTTTTAGGAGAAAGAACACTGCTTGATCCTTTAATGAACCCTATAGAGCGCAGCTTCTTCGTTTTAGCAGGTGTCCGGAGTAAAGATGACCTCACAGGTGGTCAGTATATTCGGGCAGTACTGTACAGTAACTTGATCATGAGTATTTTAGTATACACATTAATATTTTATCAGCGATTACTACCTTGGAATCCCAACGGCTTTGATGCTCCTACCTGGGATATATTACTACACACAGTCGTTTCATTTATCACTAATACTGGACAGCAACACTACACAGGGGAAACCACCTTAAGTTATTTTAGCCAGGTAGCCGCTTTAGGCTTTTTGATGTTCACCTCAGCAGCCACAGGTTTAGCGGTAGGAATTGCCTTTATTCGGGGCTTGACAGGCAAAAAGCTGGGTAACTTTTACGTTGATCTGACTCGTGCCATCACGAGGATATTACTACCGATCTCAATCATGGGAGCGATCGCCTTAGTTTTCTTAGGTGTACCGCAAACATTAGATCAAACCCTGGTTGTGGAAACCTTGGAGGGCAGAACCCAATATATTGCCAGAGGGCCAGTCGCGTCCTTTGAGATGATTAAAATGTTGGGTGATAACGGCGGCGGTTTTTTTGGCGTTAACTCAGCCCATCCCTTTGAAAACCCCAACGGCGGTGCTAATTTAATCGAAATCATCGCCATGATTGCCATTCCAGCATCCTTAATTTACACCTACGGCATATTGTCCAAAAATATCAAACAAGCTTGGCTGCTATTTTGGATGGTATTTGTGGTGTTTATCATTCTCATTTGGATAACAGTCGGCGGAGAACAACAAGGTAATCCCCTCGTCAATGGCACATTGCGATTAGAACAGCCGAATTTAGAGGGCAAAGAAATTCGATTGGGTTGGACACAAACAGCACTCTGGGCAGTGATCACCACCGCCACCATGTGCGGTGCAGTCAACGGAATGCATGATTCCTTGATGCCAGAAGGACTATTTTCCACCTTATTCAACTTATTCCTGCGAATGATCTGGGGAGGACAAGGAACTGGGACAGCTTACCTATTTGTTTACCTAATTCTGACTGTGTTCTTGACCGGGTTACTCGTGGGACGCACCCCAGAATTTTTAGGACGCAAAATTGAACGGCGAGAGATTATCCTTGCCACTGTGGTACTGCTGATTCATCCCCTTGTGGTTTTAATTCCCAGTGCCATTACATTGGCTTATCCTTTTTCCCTATCTGGAATTAGTAACCCAGGATTTCACGGCATTTCTCAAGTAGTTTATGAATATGCTTCAGCTGGTGCCAATAATGGCTCTAGTTTACAGGGATTGAACAACAACACCCTATGGTGGAATTTAAGTACCTGTGTGAGTATGTTTGCCGGGCGCTACATTCCGATCATTGCCCTTTTGCTACTAGCTGATGGTATGTCTCGTAAACCAACAATCCCAGAAACGCCTCATACCCTCAAAACAGATTCGCTGTTATTTACCACTGCCACAGCTGGATTAGTGCTGATTTTGGGAATGTTAGCTTTCTTTCCCATATTGGCTTTAGGTCCCATTGCCGAGGGTTTTAAACTAGCTTCCGGTAGTTAAAAATCAGGGTGCAGAGGGATTTAAGAGGCAGGGGAGCAGGGAGCAGGGAGCGGGGGTGAGTTGGAAATTACTTTACACGCACGACTGCTTAACAACCTATTCTCTCTGTCTCTTATAGACATGTGCGA
>NZ_CAWQOY010000061.1:0-4416 GCF_963896525.1 Nodularia sp. LEGE 04288 | reverse complement strand
TTCGATAGCTTGGATGACCTTTTGACGAAGGTCGTAACTGTACGACTTGGGCATATAGCGATCGCCTCCCTCCATAGAAAAAGGTATTGTTACATTCTATGCTTAAATTACCTTGGCGATTGCTATAGATGTTTCGGCGTGAAGATTACAGAAAAATCCCGCCAGAACTAACATCTGCACGGGATTTGATTCTAGCTGGGATATTACAGCATTTTTTGGTTAATTAGACCAAAGTTTAGAGACTGGTGATGCTTAGTCTTTACAGGGTTTGAATTTCGGTTGTGTGTTTCATTTACCTGAGAATAGCTGTAATTGCGATCGCGATTCAACCTCTGCTTCAAACCTACAAGTCAGGAGGTAAAATCACCTGATCGATCGCGTGTATTACACCATTACTACCTTTGATATCTGCCTGAACTACCTTAGCGTCATTTACCATTACACCATCAGGACTCACTTTGACAGTGATTGCACCACCTTCAAGGCTTTGGACTTCGCCCGATTTCAAATCAGTCGATAAAACCGTACCACTGACAACATGGTAAGTTAATAGCTGCAACAAAACTTCTTTATTCTCTGGCTTCAACAAATCGCTCACAGCATCTGCGGGTAATTTAGCAAATGCAGCGTCAGTGGGAGCAAATACCGTTAAGTTATCTTTACCTTGCAAAGCTTCTGTCAATCCGGCTGCTTTTAAAGCTGCGGTTAAGGTTTTAAAGTTAGGGCTAGACTCTGCCAATGCTAACAAAGTTTGGTTTTGTGTCCCTGCTTCCGGAGGAGTTGTAGGAGTTGTAGGAGTTGTAGGAGTTGTAGGGGGTGTTGGTGTGACTCCTGGTCTGACTCCTGGGGTTGGTGTAGCCGGAGTGGTAGTCCGAGGACCACGGTTATAGGGAGGCTCATTGAAAATACTGGGTCTAGGATTTAGGACTCCACGACCAGCCTGTGCTACTAAATTATTGGTTACCTGATTGGCTCTAGATGGTAAAGTCACTAGGAGGCTAACGCTCGCTAAACCGACTACACCAGCCAATTTGGTCAAGAATTTGCTGTAATTTGTCTTCATAAATTTTGTTTGTCTTTCAGTTTTACAGGTCACATAAAGATTTATAACACTTCGCTACGCCAAATATCTAAATCAAGCATCAAGGTTGTTGGTGAATAGGATGATGTTCTGTGAGGATTTAGATTTTTGAACACCTGAATCTGAAAATTACGTAATTTGAGTATATTTATCCATGAATTTTGTTTGTGCAATATTTTAATCAATCAGGCAATAAGTTTCTGATATAAATGACTTAATTGCCCATAAATAGCCGAAAATAGTCTGTTTTGTGGAGAGGTTTCCAGATAAATTGCTGAATTTCTCAGGAAAATTACTTGAACTAAAGATACAATGAGAGCATTGTTCAATTAATCTGTTAACACTATAGATTATGCTGGAATTATACCAATGGGAATTATCTCACTACTCAGAGAAAGTGCGGTTAATCCTAGATTATAAAGGTCTAAATTACCGTAAGATAGAAGTTACGCCTGGGATGGGACAAGTCGATTTAGTCCGCCTGACTGGTCAAAGGCAAGTGCCAGTTTTAAAAGACGGTAGTAGATATATTGTTGATTCTACGGAAATTGCTAAATATTTAGACTTAGAATATCCTGAGCGCCCACTCATACCTCAAGATCCAAAGCAGCGGGGTTTATGCTTATTGATCGAAGAATGGGCAGATGAGTCCATAGCTGTCAAAGGCAGAAAAGCTCTTTTCTCTGCCATTAGTCAAGACCAAAATTTCCGCCAGTCTTTATTACCTAATTCCACACCTGATATCTTCAAAAATTTAGTGGCTGGAGTACCCAGTGATGTGTTGACTGTTTTGGGTTTTGGGGTGGGTTTTAGTCCCAATGTGATCAAATCAGCGATCGCCGACTTGAAACAAGATTTAGAATCGTTAACACTATTATTAGCGGATAGTCCATATTTAACCGGAGATGAGCCAACCTTAGCTGACTTAGCAGTGGCTGGTTTATCAATTTTGCTGAAGTTCCCCGAAGGAGCTTATCTGGATTTACCAGTTGGTCTGCGAGGTAAAGGTGTACCGGGATTAGCGGATAATCCTGATTATCAACCATTCTTTAATTGGCGCGATCGCTTATATGCTCAATTCCGTAAACCATTAATGAGTTTACCGACCGCTGGATCAGTACCGACTTCTATTCAAATTGATTAGATGATGGGATGATGTGGTGAGGGAATTTTGAAAAAGTTAGGAACCACAGATGTAGACGTAGGCTATACAGATAAATACAAATAAATCTGTACCTCATTCAATTGATCAGCCTATTTTCTCTCTCACAGTACAGTTCATCATCAGATAGCGCACCCACAATCATGTAACTAATGAATTCGGTACAACCATTAGGTTCAGTAATCCAAGGTTCTCTGACTGGGGGATTAGAAGTACGACTACACCCGGATATTTCGGTTGAAGATATGCGGGTAGGTAAATTTTTAGTTGTGCATGGACTGCGATCGCGCTTTTTCTGTATGCTGACAGATGTCGCATTGGGAACTGCGAATGATCGCATTATTGCTAGTCCCCCCAATTGGGAAGACACCTTTTTACGAGAAGTTTTAGCTGGTAGTGGTACATACGGTACTATCAACCTCTCACCGATGTTGATGTTCACACCCGAATCTGATGAATGTTTGTCATCCAATAATGGCAAATCAGCTAACGGTTTTGTCCCATCAGCAACTGGTTTAGCGTCATTTCAGGCTCAAACTAGTACCACGATGGAATTACTCCCGGTGAAAACTATTCCCAGTCACTTTAGCCAAGTTTACGAAGCCAGTGTGGATGATTTTCGTCGAGTATTTGGTTGGGAAGATGACCCCCAAAGGCGAAATTTCTCTATCGGTAAACCCTTAGATATGGATGTGCCTGTTTGTATCGATTTAAACCGCTTTGTTGAACGCAGTAATGGAGTATTTGGTAAATCGGGGACTGGTAAATCCTTCCTGACACGTTTACTTTTAGCCGGAGTCATCCGCAAAAATGCGGCAGTCAACTTGATATTTGATATGCACTCCGAGTATGGCTGGGAAGCAGTAGCCGAAGGTAAAAACGTGAATACTGTTAAAGGCTTAAAGCAACTATTTCCTGGTAAAGTAGAAGTCTACACCCTTGATCCCGAATCTACAAAACGCCGGGGTGTGCGTGATGCTCAAGAACTATATTTAAGTTACGAGCAAATTGAAGTTGAAGATATCAAGTTATGCAGTCGAGATTTAGGATTATCGGATGCAGCTTTGGATAACGCGAATATTTTGTATAGCGAGTTCGGCAAATCTTGGATAGTCCAATTGCTGAATATGACTAACGAAGAAATCGAAATGTTCTGCGACGAAAAGCGGGGACATAAAGGTTCAATTATGGGATTGCAGCGTAAACTCCTCCGCATGGATAGTTTAAAGTATATGCGAGGAGTTTGCCCCCAGAATTATATTAGTAAAATTGTGCAGTGTTTGGAAGCTGGGAAAAACGTAGTGATAGAATTTGGTTCCCAGTCCAATATGCTTTCTTATATGTTGGTGACTAATATGATCACCAGACGCATTCATGAACATTATGTCAAGAAAGCCGATAAATTTTTACAAAGCAAGAATCCATGCGATCGCCCCACACCATTAATGATTACCATTGAAGAGGCGCACCGTTTCCTTGACCCAGGAGTGGTACAAAGTACAATCTTTGGAACTATTGCCAGGGAACTGCGAAAATATTTTGTAACTTTGTTAGTTGTAGACCAACGTCCATCGGGGATTGATAATGAAGTAATGTCTCAAATTGGGACACGAATCACCGCTTTGCTCAATGATGATAAAGATATTGATGCCATTTTTACAGGTGTATCTGGTGCGGGTGGTTTGCGGTCAGTATTAGCTAAATTAGATTCTAAGCAACAAGCTTTAATTTTAGGTCATGCTGTACCCATGCCGGTGGTTGTAAAAACTCGTCCTTATGACGCAACTTTCTATGCAGAAATCGGTGACCCCGCTTGGGAAGAAAAACCAGATGCAGAAGTGTTCGCTGCGGCGGAATTAGCAAAAGCTGACTTAGGTTTTTAGGTGTGTATATTGTGCAAAAGTAATTGACTTAAAAACAAGATTTAAGCGGAAATCTAGTTCCCCTCCTCGCTTGCCTACGGTGTACACACAAGTGATCTGATCCCCCTAAATCCCCCTTAAAAAGGGGGACTTTAAGAAAATTTCCCCCCTTCTCAAGGGGGGCTAGGGGGGATCGAAACGCTGTTAGGCAACTTGATAAGATTTGTGTGTACACGGTAGCAAGCGAGGAGGGGAACCGGATTTACAGTGAAATTCGGTTTTTAGGGATGGAAAACCTTTTTGGCTCAAGA
>NZ_CAWQOY010000060.1:0-4684 GCF_963896525.1 Nodularia sp. LEGE 04288 | reverse complement strand
TACACACATGTCCTGCCTGTCTGCGTTTGAGCCTGTTTTGCCCCCTAAATCCCCTGCCCCCGTGACCCCCAAATTTGGGGGTAAAATGGGGGACTTTGAAAATTCTTGTTCCCCCATAATTGGGGGTTAGGGGGCGATTCGATCACTTGTGTGTACACGGTAGCGCAAGCGAGGAGGGAACCGGATTTTTGCGGGCTAAGGGGTGGGGTAAAATAATATGCAGCCTCACAAATAATTGGTATAAGTACTATTTTTATTTCCTGAAAGTTGAAAATCCCAGTTGTTGGTTAGACAAGTCTAGGTGAAGCATTATGGCTGTATCGCAAGAGTTAGAGCGCTTTGGACATCACTTAATACTTGGTATTTCAGGTACTTCGTTAAGTGATGACGATAAACGTACACTGAGTGAATTAAAACCAGTTGGGGTAATTTATTTTGCTAAAAACTTTCTGGATGCTACCCCTTATGAAGTTTGGCTAGAAAGCTTCCAGAAGCTCAACGAGCAAATCAGAGAATATACTGAACGTGACTCAATGTTTATGACATTAGATCACGAAGGGGGACGAGTAGTTAGGACACCGTTACCAATTACCCGATTTCCTTATGCTTTGTTGTGGAAATCCCACGCAAGAGAAGTCGCAAAAGCTACAGCTTTGGAATTGAAATCTTTGGGAATAAATTTATCCTGGTCACCTGTAGCAGATATTTTTTCCCATCCTCAAAATCCGATTATCGGTCCGCGTGCCTTTGGTCGCAACCCGGAAACAACTGCTGAAGGTGTGTGTGAATACTATAGGGGACTTGAGGAAGGGGGAATTTTAGGATGTGCTAAACACTTTCCTGGACATGGAGACACTAGCAAAGATTCTCATCTTGAATTACCAGTACTCAATCTCACCCTTGAAGAATTACGGCTTCGGGAATTGATTCCGTTTAAAGCGCTGATTGAAAAGCAAATTCCTTTAATCATGACGGCGCATATCCTGTTTCCCAAAATAGATCCGCAATTTCCGGCGACACTCTCCCCAGCTATCCTGAAAAAGATCCTCCGGGAAGAATTGGGTTTTGCAGGAGTGGTTGTATCTGACGACCTCGATATGAAAGCTGTCTCAGATATGTTTACCGAAAGTGGGACAGTCGCGCAGGCTTTTGATGCTGGCTGTGACTTGTTTATTGTCTCGCGGAATATTAATTCATTATCTATTGAACGAACTTATCAGATGGCTGAGGATTTTGCTGATTCTTTAAGCAGGGGTAGTCTGGATGAATCAGTTGTGGCCGCAGCTAGAGACAGAATTGAAAACCTACTGGCGGTAACTCCCCAGCATAAGATTTATGCTTTGGATAAAAATATCCTACAGCAACACGCTGAACTGGCGATCGCTTGTTGTTTTGAGGGGAGTGGGGAATTTTAAGGTAAAAACCGATCTAAAGCAGCTTTTAACTGTTCAATTTCCACTTCCATATTGCCTTCTTGAGCAGCTCTAGCAATACATTCAGTTAAATGTTGATCCAAAACAATTCTCGCGACTTTATCCAAAGCGCCTCGCACAGCTGCAATTTGTAATAAAACATCAGGACAAGGGCTATCATGCTGCACCATTGTTTTAATGCCGCGAACATGGCCTTCTATCCGAGATAGTCGATTAACAATTTTCCGTAGTGACTCTTCACTATGAACGTGAGGATGTACCGACTTTCCAGGCTCATGAGGATGATTTTTCTGGTCTTCTACATGATGATTCTGGGCGTTTTCTCCTGCCTGGGATGCCGGCACAGATTTTTTAGCTAATCGGTTTGATCCGTTCATGAGTTCATGTTGCCAAAGCACTGGTACTATTAAGATCCTAGCCTAGAGGATAATTGGTAAGGGAAAAAGTATTTCTGCCAATTAGCGATCGCTTTGCTTAAGTCATCGTCAGAATCTGATTCAAGGGTGGAACCCGAACCTAGAAAGGGTGAATCTCCATAATAGCTATGATGTTAAATATTCTATTAATTTTGATATAGGTAGTTTATGACGAATAATCTGCCATTCGGTAAAAATAACTGTAAATAGATTTTTAGGCAAAAATTAGGCTGCCATATTAGGTTGTAATTATGCAATTCTCCCAAATATCAAGTTCTATACGTCAATTTGCTGCTTATGTGTTAGCCCTAATTATCGGCGTTACACTAACGGTCAGCACTTGGCAGGTATTACCCTCTCAAGCCGAACCTGCACCTGATGCTGAGACTGCTACTGCTGCCTTAGATGTAATTGCCCGACAATCACCAGCAACTGCGGCTATAGGTAGCACTAGCTTTGTCACAGCGGCTGTAAATCGTGTGGGAACGGCAGTAGTCCGTATTGACACTGAACGCACTATTACCCGTCGTATGGACCCATTTATGGAAGACCCATTCTTCCGGCGATTTTTTGGTGAGGGTTTTCCCCAACAGTTGCCTTCTGAACAATTGCGTGGTCTAGGTTCGGGTTTCATTATTGACAAAGGTGGTCTGGTGTTGACCAACGCCCATGTAGTTGATAAAGCTGATAAAGTCACAGTCCGCCTCAAAGATGGTCGCACCTATGAAGGCAAAGTTCAGGGTATTGATGAAGTCACAGATTTAGCAGTGGTGAAGATTAACCCTGATAAAGATTTACCTGTTGCGCCTTTGGGTTCTTCTGATGCAGTACAAGTGGGAGACTGGGCGATCGCAGTGGGTAATCCTTTAGGATTTGATAATACCGTAACTTTGGGAATTGTTAGCACCCTCAAACGTTCCAGCGCCCAAGTGGGAATTGCTGACAAACGCTTGGACTTTATTCAAACCGATGCGGCGATTAATCCTGGTAACTCCGGGGGTCCACTATTGAATGAACGGGGCGAAGTAATTGGGATTAATACAGCTATTCGTCCGGACGCGATGGGTATTGGTTTTGCGATTCCTATTGATAAGGCTAAAGCGATCGCCTTGCAATTGCAACGTGACGGCAAAGTTATTCACCCTTATTTAGGTGTGCAAATGGTAACTTTAACGCCCGAATTAGCAAAGCAGAATAATACTGACCCCAACTCTCCCATTCAAATACCAGAAATTAATGGGGTTTTGGTGATGCGGGTTATACCTAATTCCCCAGCTGCGAATGCGGGTGTGCGACGTGGCGATGTGATTGTGCAAATTGACCGTGAACCCGTCACCAGTGCTGATAAATTACAGAACCTTGTAGACAACAGTCGCCTGGGTCAGTTGTTAAATGTGAAAGTGCAACGGGGTAATCAGATACAGCTGCTTTCAGTCCGCACGGCGGAGTTACAAGATCCTGTTTAGCAACTTCCAAGGAATCAAATCCCCAATTAATTTGTAGGGTTAGGACATTAGGATAATTGTGGGTTACGCTACGCTAACCCACCCTACTATTTTTGGGAAATTTCCATTGGTAAGTTGAGACGTGATTAGTCGCGTCTCCACGAAATGCAGTATATCTACGTCTTTATGCTTTACAAAAGATTTGGTCGCACAGAATTACAGATGCCTGTTTTTTCTTGTGGCGGTATGAGATATCAATTCAAATGGCAAGATGTTCCTAATTCCGAAATTCCGGCAGATAATCAGGCTAATCTAGAAGCGACTATTCGCCGCTCTCTGGAAGTGGGAATTAATCACATTGAAACTGCCCGTGGTTATGGTACATCAGAAATACAATTGGGGCAAATATTGCCGAAGTTTCCCCGTGAGAAATTAATTGTCCAGACAAAAGTCGGCCCGGTTGCAGATTCCCAGAAATTTCGCGAAACGTTTGAACAATCACTGCAAAATCTCCAGTTAGATTATGTGGATTTACTGGGAATACATGGCATAAATCATGCTGAATCTTTCGACTATAGTATGCGTGACGGTGGCTGTTTAGATGTGGCGCGGCAGCTACAAGCAGAAGGAAAAGTGAGATTTATCGGCTTTTCTACTCATGGACCTAAAGAGGTAATTATCCAGGCTATTAATACTAACCAATTTGATTATGTCAACCTGCATTGGTATTACATTAATCAATGGAATTGGGAGGCAATTACAGCCGCTAACAGTCATGATATGGGGGTATTTATTATTAGTCCTTCAGATAAAGGGGGGATGCTATATAAACCACCGCAAAAGTTAGTTAATCTTTGCGCCCCTTTAAGTCCGATGGTGTTTAATGATTTGTTTTGTCTGAGTCATGAAAATGTACATACTTTGAGTTTGGGTGCAGCCAGACCTGAAGATTTTGATGAACATCTGAAAACTTTAGATTACTTAGATCGGGCGGAGGAATTTTTGCCGCCAATTTTGAGTAAGTTAGAACAAGAAGCGATCGCAACTTTAGGAGAAGACTGGGTAAAGACTTGGGAGACGAATTTACCTACCTGGGAAGCAACACCGGGAGAAGTGAATATTCGTGTGATTTTGTGGTTGTGGAATTTAGCGATCGCCTACGATTTAGTAGACTACGCCAAAATGCGTTACAACCTACTGGGTAATGCTAGTCATTGGTTCCCCGGTAACAAAGCAGACCAACTAGATGAACTCGACTTGGGACAATCTCTCGCCAATAGTCCCCACGCCGAGAAAATTCCGCAAATGTTAGCAAAAGCCCATGAGATGTTAGCAGGTGCTGAAGTTAAGCGGTTATCGAAGACTTAGGGAGTGGGGAGGGGGGAGGGTG
>NZ_CAWQOY010000059.1:0-4752 GCF_963896525.1 Nodularia sp. LEGE 04288 | reverse complement strand
TGTTTGTATAGATTTAGTCACGAAATTAATGAAATTAAATCGCAATAAACGTAAGTATTATCAACAAGGTCTAAGAGCTATGAAGCTTATAGAGTCTGTCTTGTAGCGGATTTTGTCCCCCCTTCAGTATATATTCACCATTTTCTAAAAAGAACCAATCAAGTTTATGATCGTAAATCTGCCAAACAATATATTCTTTCACACCATTACGGCGATATACTCGTTTTTTATCATACAAATCATTAGCCGCACTACTAGCAGCAACTTCCGCGACTAACTCCGGTGCGCCTTCTACGTAGTCATCGTCACTAATATGTGCTTGTCCACCCAGTTGTTCGTCAACTATCAGGACAACATCAGGTTGTGGTTCATTATCTAAATCCAGACGGACTGTAACGTTATCACCTAACTCTACACCTGGGGTAGCAACTTTGTAAGTTCCCAGCCAAATAATCAAGTCTCCATGAGGCTTTCCATGACTTCTAAAACGTAAGGGTGAAGCCACGTATACAATTCCTTCTATGAGTTCAGCTTTCTTAATATTTGGCATTGCTGTATATCGCCGCTCAAATTCTTGACGTGTCAGGCGATCGCCACTTTCTAAAGGTGGAATTTGGAGATTTTTACTCAAGCTTGGTTCTACCGATGCTTTCATCACAAATTCCTCAAAATCGGATATCTACATCTAGTATAGGCAATTCTTATTGAAACCAATTTAACCAAGCATCCCAATTATCTACAATTTGGGCAAATTCTGCATAACCTGCGGCTCTAGGATGAGCGCCATCATAATTTTTTGCCTCATTTATCCAAATATTTGATTTTTCTAATATCGAAAATACATTTAAATAAGGCACATTTAATTCATCACAAACTAAAGCAAATCCTTGAGATAAATTAACGATTCTTTGATTTCTCCCCTCTTGTTCTTCATCAAAACATGGTGGTGGACTAACCATCAACACAGGATATAACTGTTTAGCCTCACTTAAAATACTATGGATATTTTCCAGGGATTCTGTGAGTGAAACACGGGTTTTACCATTTTCTATGGTTGTATCATTAACACCAAATGAAAAGACAACTCTGCCGTCATATTCTTTTGGTAACCGATAAGAAACTTCTTTTAGCCAACGATTTCTGAGTTCAGTACTCGTTTCTCGCCGCACGCCTAAATTATAGTAGGTAATATCATCACCTTTTTTATTCGCATTCACACATATTCGACCTGTCCAACCCAGACACTCAGGATCACCCGCACCATTAACAAATGATTCACCCAAAAAACAAATTCTAATTTGCTTGGGATGCTCAAAGGTCATCATAACTCTTCCTCTATTAAAAAATTTCAATGTAGTGGTGTGACAAGGCTAAAATGTTGCATTAAACCTAGGATACGTCAACCCAACCTACAATTTTTTGCCACATTTTAAGCTTGTCACGCTACTACTTTAATTAATAAAAAAAGAGGCAGAAAACTCTACCTCTCTAACGGGGAAAAATTAATTCAATTTCCCCAAAAATAATTCAAAAATCCAACTCTTAGTATCTGCTGGTGTTGGGCTTGTGAATAATAAAGCTGAGAACTTGGCACTGCTTGATGTTGTCAAAACCAACAACACGGATAAAGCAGTTGCTGTATTGAGAACGGCAAGATTGAACTTCGCTCAATACTTCTTGAGTGGACTTAGCGCCGAACAAAGGCAACTTCCACATTGTCCAGTAAAATTCTGTTGGCTCAGAAACTTCGTTGAACTCAATAGCTGGAATGTAACCTTGAGTCAAAATGTACTGAACTTGCTTGGCAATTTGAGCATCAGAAAGAGGTGGAAGGTAAGAAAGGGTTTCGTAACGACGCTCTTTTGGTAAAGTTTGCATAGCTTTTGATAATGGGTTGCGATTGATATTAGTTATTAGTAAACAGTTATCAGTTAAAAATGATCACTGTTCACTATTGAAATCTGAACTTGTCTGCTGTTCCGAATGTGGACTGGGGTGAGATGTATCTATGAGTGTGATGCGTTCTAGATGCTGGCGACGTTGTTCCATATTGGCTTGCTGAAAGCCAGTGCGAACCATTTCAGGGAGAAAGTCGGCGACTTCCTCCGCGATGTGTTCTCTGACAGTCATAATGCGTAATGCCAAATCTGGCTTTTCGAGAAACAGTTGCTCAATATACGCTTCTCCGTCCTGGATTTTGCCAGCAGAAAAGTTATGTAGCCAAAGTTCCAATGGAGGATTCGTTTCACCTAGCTGTGCCAATACTGTTTTCAGCGCCTGATAAGTCAGGTAGCTTTGCAATGTCTTGGCTGTATCCTTGGCAATTTGCTTAAGATTCATGTTTGTCCCCAGCCCATAAAAAGTAAAAAGCTAAAGTAAAAAGTAAAAAGAAAGAATATTATTTTCTTTTACTCCTTAACTTTTTACTAGTTACTTGAGGATCAGACAGTATCCATTGCCTCGAACTCGAACTTGATTTCTTTCCAAAGTTCGCAAGCAACAGCTAGTTCAGGACTCCACTTAGCAGCTTCGCGGATAACGTCGTTACCTTCACGAGCCAAGTTACGGCCTTCGTTACGAGCTTGGATACAAGCTTCCAAAGCTACACGGTTAGCGGTTGCACCAGGTGCGTTACCCCAGGGGTGACCAAGTGTACCACCACCAAATTGTAGTACGGAGTCATCACCGAAGATTTCTACAAGTGCGGGCATATGCCATACGTGGATACCACCGGAAGCAACTGCCATTACACCACCCATGGAAGCCCAGTCTTGGGTAAAGTAGATACCGCGAGACAAGTCTTTTTCAACGTAGTTTTCACGCAATAGGTCAACGAAGCCCATTGTGATACCACGTTCGCCTTCCAATTTACCAACAACTGTACCGGTGTGAATGTGGTCACCACCAGACATCCGCAGGGTTTTAGCCAAAACGCGGAAGTGAATACCGTGGTTCTTTTGACGGTCAATAACGGCGTGCATCGCACGGTGAATGTGCAGTAATACACCGTTGGCGCGACACCAATGAGACAATGTGGTGTTAGCTGTGAAACCTGCGGTTAGGTAGTCATGCATGATGATGGGCATTTTGAGTTCTTTAGCGAACTCAGCCCGTTGCAACATTTGCTCACAGGTGGGGGCGGTAACGTTCAGGTAGTGACCTTTGATTTCGCCGGTTTCTGCTTGTGCTTTGTGGATAGCGTCTGCTACAAACAAGAAGCGATCGCGCCATCTTTGGAATGGTGCAGAGTTGATGTTTTCGTCATCTTTGGTGAAGTCCAAACCACCGCGCAAGCATTCGTATACTGCACGTCCGTAGTTTTTAGCGGACAAACCTAATTTGGGCTTAATGGTACAACCCAGCAAAGGACGACCATATTTGTTTAATTTGTCACGTTCTACTTGAATACCATGAGGAGGCCCTTGGAAGGTCTTCAGGTAAGCAACGGGAATCCGCAAGTCTTCCAAACGTAGCGCCCGCAGAGCTTTAAAACCAAATACGTTACCTACAATTGAGGTCAACATATTGGTGACGGAGCCTTCCTCGAACAAGTCTAGAGGATAAGCAACGTAGCAGATGTATTGGTTATCTTCACCAGCAACTGGTTCGATATCGTAGCAACGACCTTTGTAGCGGTCTAGGTCGGTGAGCAAGTCTGTCCATACAGTTGTCCAAGTACCGGTGGAGGACTCAGCCGCCACAGCAGCACCTGCTTCTTCGGGAGGAACTCCAGGTTGGGGAGTCATCCGGAATGCTGCAAGAATATCTGTATCTTTAGGTGTGTAGTCTGGGGTGTAATAAGTTAGTCTGTAATCTTTAACACCGGCTTGATACCCTGATTTGCTCTGGGTCTTAGTTTGAGCGTAAGACATAAATTCCCTTCCAAGAAATCACTCTTTAATTACTTATTGAACTTCGCATGGCTATTAAGTCATGCGATTCCTACTTTACTGAGTCTTGCCTGAATTACTCCAGGTCTTATAGATTCGACTTAGGCGTTTAAAGCATCCGGCGCACCGACGGCGGCTGTTATAATGTCCGTCAAATCACTTTACCAGAATACGCAACCATATACTACAAAGAGAAATAGGTCGCGCCTAACTCATAACTAGAAGCTCGCACAAGAGTGCGGCTTGTAGAAATCAAATCACATTCTGTGCAACTTTCTTTGACTCCCGCTTTTTACCCTCACTGATTGGGGGGAAAAATCAGGAAAAATTTTTTGTTAGAGGTTGGCTTTGGCGGGTCGATTTTCTAGCAATGAACATTTAGTAATATTTATTAACAAATGTTCTTCCCAAATTGGGGTGCATAAACTTGCACTTGCGGCTTTTTCCTCATCCCGTGAATAAAAATTCTCTTTTATCTCTTTCTCTTGCCCCGCTAAATTTTTCTATTTCCAGCAAAAACTCCGTGTTTTGCGGAAAGTATTAAATAATTCCCCTACACATCGGGGTTTTTAGGGTATTGGGTTTGCTGACACCCATTCCCTTCGACACACTCCTGATATGTCCCCTAAAGTGGTAAACAGACCAAGAGAGAATTTGCTTGACAGAAACACAGCAGGGTGATAAGTGAAAGAAAAAGAAATTGCACACCACGTAATTTGTAGCTTGTCTCACAATATATCAAGAATTTGATAAGTTATTCTTTGAAAATTTTTAACTTATATATTTAATTTTGTTATTACATAAAGATTTAAACATTTTGTGAATTTTTATGTAGAGAAGTAAAGTTTGACTGTGGGTGAGG
>NZ_CAWQOY010000058.1:0-4759 GCF_963896525.1 Nodularia sp. LEGE 04288 | reverse complement strand
ATCTCACTCAACCGAGAACCGTTATATAATTTTTCAATCGTCAGTTAATTCCGAAATATTGCGGAAATGAAACCCAATTATATTTCTTAACTGATAACTGATAATTACACATTAAATCGGAATAACATTACATCCCCTTCTTGCACAATATATTCTTTTCCTTCACTGCGAACTAAGCCTTTCTCCTTCGCCGCATTCATCGAACCATGTGTAACTAAAGCATCATAAGCTACGGTTTCAGCGCGAATAAATCCCCGCTCAAAATCCGAGTGAATCACACCTGCTGCTTGGGGTGCAGACATTCCAGCATTAATTGTCCAAGCACGGGTTTCTTTCGGTCCACAGGTAAAATATGTCCGCAATCCCAAAAGGGTATAAGTCGCCCGAATCAAAGATTTTAAACCACCTTCTTTAACACCTAAAGATTCCAGAAAATCAGCTTTATCTGCTTCTGGTAATTCCACTAATTCCGCTTCTACTTGCGCCGAAACAATCACAACTTGGGCATTTTCACTAGCTGCAACTTGCCGAACTTTTTCCACAAAATCATTGCCCGTGGCTAATTCCTCTTCGGAAACATTAGCAGCGTAAATAATTGGTTTATTAGTAAGTAATTCAAACCCCTTAATAATCTCTGCTTCTTCTTCAGACAAACTGACCTGACGTACAGATTTACCTTCATTTAAAGCCGCAGCTAATTTTTCCAGAATTGTGATTTCAAACTGGGCATCTTTGCTAGTACGCGCTTGTTTACGAGTGCGGTCAATTCGGCGTTCAATTTGCGCTAAATCTGATAAACCCAGTTCTAAATTAATGATTTCAATATCTCTGGCTGGGTCAATAGAACCGGCGACGTGGATAATATCTTCATTTTCAAAACAACGCACCACATGGATAATGGCATCAACTTCCCGGATGTGGGACAAAAATTGATTACCTAGTCCTTCTCCTTGACTAGCACCTTTAACCAAGCCAGCGATATCGACAAACTCGACCCGCGCTGGTATGGTTTGTACGGAACTAGCAATGTTAGCCAAAACATTTAAGCGCTCATCCGGTACTGAGACAATGCCCACATTCGGTTCAATCGTGCAGAAAGGAAAGTTAGCAGCTTCGGCTTTGGCGTTAGCCACTACAGCATTAAATAAAGTAGATTTTCCGACGTTGGGAAGTCCGACAATTCCGGCTCTTAGCATTTTCGATTGGAGATTTTGTTAACTACAAAGTCAATTTAAACAGGTTCAGGGATGGTTTGGGGGATTGTTCCTGGAACCGTTTGCGGAATCGGGGCTGGAACTGGTTGGGGAATAGGGGCTGGTACTGGTTCTGGAACTGGTTGGGGAATGGGGGCTGGTACTGGTTCTGGACTGGGTAACGGATTCGGTTCAGTGTTAGGAATTTGTGGTTCTGGTATAGAAATAGCTGTGGGATAAATCACGTAGGTCTAATTTGATTATTTGACCTTTCCAGGCTAAATGATCACCCAGGCAAACC
Organism: Nodularia sp. LEGE 04288; assembly: GCF_963896525.1. Lineage (NCBI taxonomy): Bacteria > Bacillati > Cyanobacteriota > Cyanophyceae > Nostocales > Nodulariaceae > Nodularia > Nodularia sp. LEGE 04288. The sequence continues at coordinate 3,265 of NZ_CAWQOY010000058.1, read as the reverse complement.
GCATCTGCCAAAATGGCTATCTCAGTTAAAGATGATCGCTAGAGTCTAATTTTCACCTATTCAGCTTGATAATTTATTGTCCCACAATTCTAGTAAACCAAATCTGGCGTTTAATTTTCATTGCATCAACTTATTAATTAATTCATCTAGTTTTAAAAGCCCCTCAGTAATCTGTTTTACCATGTTTAGTTCATTCGCAGGATCTGGTGGTTGAATAGTTCTGTAGGATGTAGCTGAGGTATGCACTACGATACCTCTTTCTTTACCAAATGTATTCATGGTAGCAAGCCAAGCAGGATCTAAGTCATCACTATCTATCCCTATGGGTAAGAGTAATGCCAAAAGATTAGCTTCTTTGACTCCGTGATTATTATCAATAACCTTCTTAAAACAATTGCTAGCTAAGGTGATTTTATTACTTATCTTTATTTTATCTAATGAACCTGTCTTATTTCCTTTCATTGGTGTAAGTGTGACTGGTGGTATATCCATCATTTGACCTGAGAAGGCAACTAGACTTATCAAAGCCAAACAGGTCTTACCTCCGTTATCCCATGCTTTTTTAGCATTTAGAGTAGCTTCCCAAGCTCTATCTTCAAGATAAGACTCAATTTCAGCATGAGCTAAAACTCTGTATGCAAGAGTTCTAGATAACTGCCTATCTGAATATAAACCTATGGGACTAATTTTAGGAATAAATTGCTTTTTTAGCCTATTTAATTCTTTGTTTAAAGTACGAAATCTCACGGATTTTGGCATATTTAAAACAAAAGCTACCTCAAATCGTTGAAGACAATACGATTATCAATGAATTCAGGTAGATTAAACTCTACATCTAAAACTTCTAATAGGCTTTCGCCCCACAATACCAGACGATTATAAGTTTCCGTAATATTCTTTGTTGTTCCCTCAACGCCTTCCCTAAACTTACTATTTGATGAACATAACTTCTTGAACACTTCTTCAACTTTTTCTTTATTCCGTTCAGCAGATTGTCTTATAATTTCATCCGAAAAGTAAAAAACCATCACATCTAAAATAGCTTTATTAAATCGTCTTCTATATGTATTATCATTCTTTAACCACATTCGACAAAAGTTTTTTTCTTGAAATATATTAATAGTTGTTTGCACTGCTTTTTCAAATTTATTAACTACATTTTCAATGTCATTATGTCTTTTATCCCAATCTTTGTTAAGTTTTAGACAAGTTTCGTCTAAAAATGCTTTAAGATTTCCACGATATCCTGATAAAAAGTAATGGAACCCCACATAACGTAAGAGTAATTCCACATCACGCATCCGAAAATCAGGATTTGGTGATTTAAATATTTTTTTCAGAGCCTTACTTTTAATTGATTGGTCATCTAAAAAATTGATAAAAGAGCCAGGATGTAATGCTTGTCTCAGCTCTTGTGCAGATAAAGGCGTGCTTTGTACATTAAGGCGTAGAAAAATTTTATACAGAAAATTGTCACTTTCTACGTTCCTAACTACTATAGTACGAATAGTTTGATTATCAAGATTATTAAGCTCCTTCTTCAACAAAAAATTACTTCTTAACTCTTCGTATGTGCTACTATTCATATCAGTTCGGAACTCTAAATTTTTTAAAGCAAAAGCATTATTTGGAGTCTCACTCCTACCATAAAATTGAAGAATTGTTAACAATCTTTGCTTACCATCAAGAACTATAAAATTTCCCCGTTTCTCTTGGAAAGCTAATACTATTTGTGGTATAGGAAATCCCAACATTAGTGATTCTATGAATCGGCTTTTACGAGTTATATCCCAAGCATCTCTTCTTTGGAATCTTGGATTTAGCTCGATATTTTCACGAATCATTTGATCAAGTATTGTCGCTGTTGTCCAGTCACTTCCAGATACAACAATTCTTTGAATTTCTGCTAATTCCGAACTTGGGTTTATACGAAAATCAGATTCAAAATCCTGATCTTCATCTTCTTCAAAAAAATTGACTTCTTGTTCAGGCATAAATGTCATTTGTATAGAAACTTAAATTAGCAGCTAATATAGCTTATTAGTTAATTATATTCGATTCTGATCTACAAACTCACAAATGATTTTCAGTTTAAGTTATAGGCGGTTCGTTTATACAAAAATGCGAAATCAAAACCAAACACCTTTATTAGATGCCTTAAAAGCTTGTACAACCCATGCTCACGCTCCTTTTTATACGCCAGGACATAAGCGAGGAAAGGGCATTGCTCAACCCTTGGCTGATTTACTTGGTACAAAAATTTTTTGTGCTGATTTAACTGAACTGGCAAATTTAGATAATCTTTTTGCACCCGAAGGCGTGATTCTAGCAGCGCAAGAATTAGCCGCAGAGGCTTTTGGGGCTGCACAAACATGGTTTCTGGTGAATGGTTCTACCTGTGGAATTGAAGCGGCTATTCTCGCTACCTGTGGCACTGGGGATAAAATTATTATGCCGCGAAATGTGCATTCATCTGCGATCGCCGGATTAATTCTCTCTGGTGCTATGCCGATTTTTCTCAATCCTGAATATGACTCAGTTTTAGATATTGCTCACAGTATCACACCTGAAGCTGTGCAAGCTGCACTCCAAAAGCATCCTGACACTAAAGCAGTGCTGGTAGTTTATCCTACATATTACGGTGTTTGTGGAAATTTACAAGCGATCGCACAAATTACTCACCAATATCATATCCCCTTACTTGTCGATGAGGCACACGGCGCACACTTTGCTTTTCATCCTGATTTACCTCCCTCAGCTTTAGCCGCAGGTGCAGATTTAACAGTCCAGTCTACTCATAAGGTACTGGGTGCAATGACGCAAGCATCAATGTTACACGTCCAAGGCGATAGGATAGACATTGACCGTGTAAGTAAAGCTTTGCAACTTGTCCAGTCTACTAGTCCCAGTTATATACTTTTAGCTTCCTTGGATGCCGCACGTCAACAAATGGCATTATATGGAAAAGGGCTGATGTCTCGCACTTTAGAACTTGCAGATATAGCGAGAAGGAGAATTAGTCAAATTCCAGGATTATCAATTTTGCAGATGCCAAATTTAGATCAAACACGGTTAACTGTTACTGTTTCTGGCTTAGGTTTAACCGGATTTGCAGCCGAAGAAATTCTAGACGAAAAGCTGGGTGTGACGGCTGAGTTTGGATCATTGCAACATCTGACTTTTATTATTAGTTTGGGTAACACTGCATCTGATATTGAGCAATTGGTGCAAGGTTTTATGAGAGTGGGGAGTGGGGAGTGGGGAG
>NZ_CAWQOY010000057.1:0-5102 GCF_963896525.1 Nodularia sp. LEGE 04288 | reverse complement strand
CCCCAAACCCTACACCCCGCCCCAACGGGGCTTGGTCAAGAGAGAAATGGTTGGCTAAAAGTTCCTCAACATTTTTGACAGCATGGTTATTAGTGCTAGTAACCAAAGTTAAATTACTTTCATCTTCACCCGTTCGTGCTAATGCCACAGCACGACGTACCACTTGCTGCGCTATCTTATGTAACAACAAAGTAGTCTTGCCATTCCCCGGTGGGCCAATCACAGCAGTAATGGGATTTGACTGGGAATGTTTCAAAGCAAGTGCTTGATAATCATCCGGCGGCGAGTGAGTCAAAGCACCTAAAAATAGGATGTCATGCTCAGGTGCAAGTGGTTCTCCAAACAAGTATTCATAAGCCGGATGTCCGGGTTTTGCCCAATTCCAGTTTCGCTGGTCGCTAATTTTCAGAAAATCTTTTTTAAGATTGTAATTGAAAGGAAAGTAGTCAAAGTCCAATAGATAGGGCAGAAGTTTCGACCGCACAGGAAAGGCTGGTAATTCAATCAGTCCCATAAAATCCTGTAGCGTCTTAAAAGGACGATTAAAAGTAGTTTCCAGAAACACCTTCAACCCTTCCCTAGTAACTAACTCCTCAGCCCCTTCTTCCTCCAACCCATACCACTGCATCAAATTGGGAATAACAGGCTGAAACTCGTAATCAGTTAAATCCCATCCCCCAGCACGATAATTGCCTGCAAAGATAGGAGAAATATCGATGGTAAACAACGGGCGAAATTGACGGCGATTCGTTTCAATCTCATAAATCTGCGGGAAAGCTACAGCAATTGATGGTAATTTTGGTTGAACTTTTTTCTTTGAGCTTTTAAACGGTTCCTTGAGTTCCTTGAATAAAGACTCATCAAGCAATAATTTATCACCGATTAGATTTACCCCAGACTCCCAGATATTGGGTTGCTCCGAATCGGCAGATTCTACTTTGGCATTACTCAAATTTTCGACTTTAATAAAATCTAACCAAGCATTGAGTAATTCTCGAATCTGTAACCTTTCTGCCATCTCCGTTTCTCCCCCCTGATAACACAGCAACTCGTGCTAAATTACTCATCACCCAGTAACGCTTCCAGTTTGTTTAAAAGGTTTACTAGCTGTTTTTGCTTGCGAGGTTCTTTCCAAAGCTGACGCTTCTTAATGCGCTGGGTGATATTTTTGAGTTGTTCCGGTATTTGGTTGGATGCTTTAGATGAGTCGGGTGATTCAGCCGAAGTGCTGGCTGGGATTTGTTCCTTGATTTGGCTTAAAGACCAGTCCTTAGCTATCGCCTCCGATAAAAGTTGTTTTCGCAGTTCATCATCTTTTACTCGTGCCAGGGCTTGGGCTTTGGTATATTCCAACTGACCAGAGCGCAGTGCCATTAAAATCTCAGATGGCAGATTGAGCAAAGGTAAACGCTTTGTGGTGAACGATAGCCAATTCATCATTCCCAGGCTTTCAAACACCTCTTTTACCGTGGGAAATTGTTCATTATCTAAGTTAGGAGAAACGTTTCTCCTAGATTTTTTCGATTCATCTGACTTAGGAGAAATGCTGCTCTTAGATTCCATTGACTCATCTGAGTTCAAAGAAAAGTTTTCTTCAGCTTCTGCCTCATGATCTCCTTTAGGAGAAACGTTTCTCCTAGATTTTTTTGACACATCCGAGTTCAAAGAAAAGTTTTCCCCAGATTCCGCCTCATGATCTGAGTTAGGAGAAAAGTTTCTCCTAGATTCATTTAATGAGTCTTTTGAGTCCTGTCCCCCTTTGTTCTGGGCGTTCTTCATCCGATACAGCAGGGATTTGACAGATTCCGCATCACACCCAAGTCGGATAGCCAACAGGTACAAAATCCCTTCAGTCTCCTCAACAGGATTCAAGTCTTCTCGTTGCAGGTTTTCAATCAAAGCCAACTGAAACGCTTGGTCATCAGTTAGCTCACGCACAACCACAGGCACATTTTCTAGTCCCACCTCTGTAGCTGCCCGATAGCGTCGTTCTCCTGCCACCAATTCGTATTGACCTTCCGCCACAGGACGCACCAACAGAGGTTGGAGAATGCCATGCTGTTTAACTGACGAGACTAATTCTTTTAATGCTTGTGGATCAAAGTATCGCCGGGGTTGCTGCTCAGGCAGACGAATATCTTTAAGCTTGATAGTAGTTTCAGTAGCACCTGCTGTATTTCCCGACTGTGAGTCTAACCAAGGTGCTGGGGGTGGGGTGGTAATTTGACCCCCAAAGGGTTTTTCAGTTTGCTTGCGTCTAATCACAAAGCCTCCAAAGCAAAAGCAATTTCTTTAAGGATAGCGACTATAGAATGTTTAGGGTCAAACACTGCTAGAGGCGCACGTTCTTCTGTAGCATCGACAAAAGCCGTAGCTCTGGGAATGGGGGGAAATATCCGACCCCAAGCTAACAGTTGTGTTTGGATAGCTGCTAATGCGCGTTTATCGGCTGAATTCTGTTGAGCATACCGCGTAGGAATAAACCCAGCTATTTGAATTTTGCGGTTGGCTTTATTTTTAACGTGGGTAATAGTTTGTAACAGTTCATCGGTTCCCTCGAAAGCTTTGAGATGGGTTTCAATGGGGACGAGGACGTGTGTAGCCGCAACTAAGGAAATGTAAGAAAGTAATCCTAAACTGGGGGGACAATCTATAAGGATGAAATCGTATTCATCTAGAACAGGTTCAATAGCTTCCTTGAGGCGCAAGTCACGCATAGCTGCACTGACTAACTGCATTTCGGCTCCACTCAGGACTCGGTTAGCTGGAACCAAGTCCATACCGTGAATGCCTTCATGAATTGGTAAGGGCTGCTCATCGATAATGGCATCAGCAATGGTTTTTTGTAACTGAGATGGCACTACCCCCATGAATTTGGTTAAGCTGGCTTGGGGGTCGATGTCGATGAGGAGGACGCGGTGTTCTCGTTGTGCGAGGTGGTATCCCAAGTTTTGGGTCAGTGTCGATTTGGCGACACCACCCGCCTGATTAAACAGGGCAATAATGCGGCATGGAGAGTCAGATGTTGACACTGGCTTTGGTTCCTAGAAGATACGTTGACGTTGGGTCAATCGGCTCGGTTTTTGTTTCCAGTTTATTGAAGTGTATCAGATCAAGACAAGCCTTACCTACGATAAGAATTTCAGTAGTAGACTTTATAGAACTTGTTGATAAAGTTTATAGCCTGGGAATTGGCAGTAGGAACACGAATCAACAGGCTATGCTTAATCCAGATGCAAAATATTTATTGTAAAAGCCCTAATGAAGCCCGCTCCTGAATTTCCTGTCATTTTTGTGACTGAAGCACACTATGAGCTTTCCAGTAAAGAGATGATGGGGAGCAAGTATAAGTTTTGGTTTCAGCATGAAGAACTTGGTCGTTGCCTGTATAAGCAAGTCAAGCAAAATTTAGGAGAAGATTGGGCAGAGAAAGTAGCGTCAGAGTTGTCTGAGCTTCTAGGATTACCTCATGCTAATTATCATTTAGCACAAACTTGGTCAGATAATCGAGGCGTAGTTTCACCCTACTTTTTGCCACCAGGAGGAACACTTGTTCATGGCAACGAAATTTTGACTCCAATTGTGCCAGACTACCCCACATTTGCAACCTACGGCAATAAACAACATACAATTGATATTGTGCTGAGAGTTATTGAAGCAGATTGCATGAGTCTCCCTATGGCTTGGACAGCACCGAGCGGTATCCAAAAAGCTGTGGAAGTGTTTGTTGGCTATCTTATGTTAGATGCGTGGATTGGCAACGGAGATCGACACCATGAAAACTGGGGTTTTGTCCGAAATAAGGCGACATCTACCACAGCAGAAACGGTACACTTAGCACCAACCTATGACCACGCCTCATGTTTGGGACGTGATCTCTCTGATGAACAGAGACAAAAACGCTCAATAGAGGCATACGCAAATAAATGTTATTCTGCTTTCTATGGCAGTGTTGAAGACAAAAAGCCCCTTAAGACTTTTGATGTATTTCACCGAGTTGCCCATCGTTATCCCCAAGCTGCCCATGTATGGCTGGAGCGTCTTGAAAGCATCTCAAGAACGAATACGCTCTTAATTTTTAGTCGAATTAATAAAGAACGCATTTCAACCATTACCGTTGAGTTTGCACAGAAGATTCTTGAATTCAACCAAAACAGGCTGCTTAAATTAAGGGAATCACTAAAGTGAAGACACCTCAAACACTATTTTTAGCTTGGCAAGACCCTAACAGTCGCTTCTGGTTTCCCATTGGTCGGTTGACCTTTGATGGTACTGAGTACAAGTTTGTCTACACCCAAGGCGTGAAAGAGGCACAACAGAAGTGCTATTTTGAACCTTTATCTTCCTTCCCTCACTTAAATCAAGTATATACATCAACCCAATTATTCCCGGTCTTTTCTAATCGGTTGTTACCTCGTTCACGCCCTGATTACGCAAGTTTCCTGCAATGGCTGAATATTCCAGAGCATGAAGATTCACCACTGGCAATCTTAGCCCGTAGTGGTGGACAACGGGAAACAGATAGTCTCACTGTCTTTCCGTGTCCAGAGCCAGATGAAGAAGGGCGATATCAGCTGCACTTTTTCGCCCATGCACTGCGACACTTGCCTAAATGTGCAGTTGAACGGATTAATCACTTCGAGGTTGGAGAGAAGTTGTGGTTAGCTCACGAATTTCAAAACTCCTACGATTCCCAGGCGTTAACTCTCAACACGGAAGATCACTTTATTGTAGGGTATTGCCCACGTTATTTAAGAAGCGAAGTTTTTGAACTGCTCAGACGAGATCCCAATTCAGTAGACCTGCGTGTAGAGCGTGTAAATCTACCACCTACACCACTCCAGTTTCGGTTGCTGTGTAATATAACCGCGCAGTGTAAAGATGACTTTCGCCCCTTTTCTGGTGAAGAGTATCAGCCGCTCATCAAGGAAGATGTTGCTACAGCATCCCTGCTTTCTCCTTCTTAAAGCATATCTGTTGCGGCTCGCAAACATAAACGCTCCGGCTTGCAAACAAAACAATTTGTGGCTCACATTAATTGCAAATAAGATTGCACTTCGGCTCAAATTAATTGCAAACAGACTCAAAATAATTGCAACCAG
>NZ_CAWQOY010000056.1:0-5126 GCF_963896525.1 Nodularia sp. LEGE 04288 | reverse complement strand
TGTGCTTTTACCGCAAAAATGGCCAAACTTTGAACCATAAGCTGACCAAAAATTAACGGAACTTCAGACCTTGCAGCAACAAGTTAGATAAAATTTTGTATCAATAAATGTCCGCGTGTTGAAAAAGTGAATCATAATAGAGCCAAGAGTTGTCTAAACCCCAAACAGTCAAAATTGCCCAAATCAAACAGCAATATCATCAACTTTGCAGCCAAGTTATGGTTCAAAGAAGCTCTGAGGGACAGTATTGGTTGATTGTGGTCAGGGTAAAAACTCTTTTTATCAGCACCCTCAATGTTGCAAATCAATGAACTCAGAAGAATTTGAGTATTGGTGTAGACGGCAACAATTAACGGCACAAACAATTGACTTGATTGCCAAAATTCGTGCTGCTCCACCCTCACGTCGTGTACAGGGACGAGCCAAAAACGTGAGCGGAGTATACCCTAGTCGCAAAATGGGTCAAACCATCCAATTCGAGAGCCACACCGTAGAATTGTGGGCAATTTACCAGATGGAAAACGACCCATTCGTATTAGAATATTACGACCAGCCCCCACCCTTCAAAATCCAGTACAAAAACGCAGCAGGACGTAACATAGGTCATTATCATACCCCTGACTTCTTTGTATTACGCTCCACAGGAGCAATGTGGGAAGAATGGAAAACAGTTAAAGAATTAGAGCGACTAGCCCAAAAATACCCAGGACGCTACCAAAAAACAGAAACCGGAGATTGGCACTGCCCCCCAGGAGAAGCTTACGCCTCCTCCTATGGACTAAAATACAACATCCGCACCGATGCTCAACTACATCCAGTCTTCACCCAAAACCTGATGTTTTTGTCAGATTACTTCGGGTTCAACACCAATATCCCCACCAGCGTCACCGAAAAAATACAGCAATGGGTAAAAACCACCCCAGGAGCAACAATTGCAGCAATGCTGGCATCAGTTCCCGGAGTCAGAGCCAACGATGTATACGCCATGATTGCAACCCAACAGCTTTATGTGGACTTGTATGCTGTCCCATTAGTTGAACATTGGCGGGTAAAACTGTGGGCAAATCAACAAACTGCGGATGCTCATACCCTGGTAACACAAGAAACCATATTACCCAACTTAGAATTCATCTCACCCGCAACACTCTTACCTAACACAACATTCTTGTGGGACTCAAGACTGTGGACTTTAGTCAACCACGGTGAAACTACAACCACACTACTACCTGAAGTTGGGCAACCAATACAGTTACCAACAGCATTTTTTCTCCAATTGCTCTTTGCAGGTGATATTAGCATCCAATCACAAGAGGAACTCAAAAGCACCAACGAAACCGTGCGTTCATTGATGGATGCCGCCTCCCCCAGCGACCTCAGACAAGCAAACCACAGATTTCATCTAGTACAAGCATATTTCCAGCGTCACACAGACATCTACAAAGACATCAAACCCCGCACCCTGCGTCGTTGGGTACAACAGTACCGTGAAGCTGCAAATAGCTTAGGTTGTGGTTATGTTGGTTTACTGCCACGGACAAAGAGTAAAGGAAATCGTCAACCCAAAGCACCAACTCAAGAGAGCGAACTACTCGATAAATTTATTACCGAGTATTTTGAAACCCCAAGACTTTCCCCAGCAGCTTCAGTCTATCGAGCATATACCAGAGCCTGCCTATCCTTAAACATCCAACCACTCAGTCAGCGCACATTCTATTCTCGATTAAAAAAGCGACCAATCCACGAACAAACCAAAAAACGTCAGGGAGCAAAAGCCGCATACCCAACAGAACCAAAAATCTTAGAACTAACCAAAACCACACCCCGACACGGAGACAGACCCTTTGCCATCGTCCACATTGACCACACCCAACTCGACATCGAACTACGTTCTGTGGCCACAGGACGTAACTTAGGACGACCTTGGTTGACATTACTCATTGATGCCTATTCCCGACGTATCCTCGCCCTTTATCTCACCTTTGACCCACCCAGTTACAGGTCTTGCATGATGGCACTACGGTCTTGCGTCCAGCGGTTTGGTCGCTTTCCCGAAGCCGTAGTCGTAGATGGAGGTAAAGAATTTCATAGTCTCTACTTTGACACCCTACTAGCACGCTACCACTGCATCAAAAAAACACGTCCCGGTGGCAAACCGCGTTTTGGTTCAGTCATTGAACGATTATTTGGTACAACAAATACCGAGTTTGTATACAACCTCTTAGGTAACACCCAAGCCAGTAAACAACCACGACAAATTACTAAAGCTGTTGACCCCAAACAACAAGCCGTGTGGACATTGGCAGATTTATATACCTACCTCACCGAGTGGGCATACTCTGTGTACGACACAAGTGAGCATGATTCCCTGGGGGCAACACCATTGCAAGTTTATACCGACGGATTGCTGATAGCAGGAGAACGAGAACACCGACACATTGCCTACAACGAAGACTTCCTCATGTCCACACGCCCCAGTACACCCAAAGGAACGGCTGTAATCCAGCCCGGACAGGGAATTAAAGTCAACTATCTTTATTACTGGAACGATGCTTTCCGTAATCCATCTGTTGAAAAAACCAAAGTCCCAGTACGTTATGACCCCTTTGATATGGGTGTGGCTTATGCCTACCTAGAAGGACGTTGGGTAAAATGTATTTCCCAGTATTACAACACCTTTGTGGGACGCACGGAGAAAGAAGTGCTGTTAGCCGCCCAGGAAATTAGACAACAGGATAAACGTAATGTTGTCAGCACGAACATCTCAGCTAAACGGTTAGCCGATTTTATCGCCAGAGTGCAAGAGCATGAAACTTTGCTACTGCAACGATTACGGGATTTAGAAGCCAAAAGTGTACGGGAAAATTTAACATCTGATGGACATGAGGTATCCCCAGTTATTCAAGTTCCAGTTATACCGACAATACCGAAGTCAAAAGCCAATAAGTCCAACCAGGAAGATGTAGCCAAAGTTCATAAAACTGAAAATGTCCAACTATTGGATGTGACAAAACTGCCTGTTTTTGAGGAATACAGATAATGGAGAACTTTCCTGAATCAGCACAGTCCCAACTCAAGCAATTCAAGGAATATGCGATATCTCATCCCCAGTTGGCACAAGTGGATATGCTACTGATGGGTGCGATTCGTGAACCGGCGGGGTTTGCCCATGTCTTGGTGTATGGACCCAGTGGCGTGGGGAAAACGACGATGATTCGCCAGATTACTAGACGCTTAAATGGGACTACTGTTGACCAACATGGTTCTTATGGTGTTCGTGAGTCTGGCTATCGCAATGATAATGTTTCCCCAATGCCACTGTTACTGGTGGAAACACGACCTTCTGACGGTGGGGTGTTTAATCGGGCTGATTATTACCGCACGGCACTGAGGTTGTTGGGAGAGCCATTTTATGAGCGGCGGATGATGGTGGATATTGATGCCGAGCAGACTTGGGAGAAGAAGGGGCGGGGACGCAGCAAAGCAGCACAGTTCAATGATTCCCCTGAACTGCGTCAGGCTTTGGAAGAGGCGATGAGTAAACGCGGTGTTAAGGCTGTGATTTTGGATGAAGCACAGCATTTAATGAAGATTGGTAGTGGGGCTAGTGGTGGTAAGCTTTTAGACCAGTTGGATTGGATTAAGTCAATGACGAATGTGACTGGTGTGTTGCATATTCTCATTGGCACTTACGAACTTTTGAGTTTTCGGAATTTAAGTGGACAGGCATCACGCCGGGGGTTGGATATTCATTTCCCCCGTTATTTGTTTCAAAATGAACAAGATAGGCAGGATTTTCAGGGAGTTTTACTGGCACTACTGAGACAAGTTCCTCTTCAGGTTGATACTCCGGCTTTAATGCAGCATTGGTTTTATTTCTATGAGCGTTCTATTGGTTGTGTGGGTGTTTTGAAGGATTGGTTAATTCGGGCTGTGGCGGCAGCGTTGCATGATGGCTGTGATACGCTGACTTTGGAGCGTTTGCATGAACATACTCTTTCTCTTGCCCAGTGTGAACGGATGGCGATAGAAGCGACTGAGGGGGAACAAAAACTTTGTTATATGGAAAGTCGCCGCGAACATTTATGGCATTTGTTACAGATGGGGATGACTTCGACTTCGGTTCCCGGTGGGATTGTGGATTTATCGTCTGGGTCACAATCTACTGTTGCACCTGTTTCTGCTTCTGCTGCTAAATCTACTCGTAAAAAACGTTCTGAGAAGGAGACGGGACAGGCTGATACTCTTAATCCAGAAACAATGGCTGGTAGCCCGGAACCTAAGAAGAGGCAATCTCGGAAAAAGAAGGAATCTCCTGTTGTTGTTACGGAGACAGCATTCGTGCAAACCCCGCCTAAGAAGAGACCCACTCGCAAAAAGAAGGAATCTGCTGTAGTCTCGGAGGAAATGCCACAAGATACACCTAGTTCTAAGATTGAGGTAATATCTTTAACAACTGAGTCTGACAATGTTGAAGCCGTTCCCAAGAAAAATGGGCGTAGAAGTGTTGGACAACGCAAGCCACAACGAGATAAGGTTGGGGAGTAGGTACAAAATTTACAGTCTTTTGTTCAACAGAGTGATGAATTGATTCAGAGTTTTTTGAGTTGTTTTGTATCCAGGGGTTTGTTTACCTAATTTTAGTTCCTGTAACACTAGGTCACGTAAAGCTTCAAGTTCTGTCATGTTGGGCGGTGTTGGTGTATGCGTTTCAGCGATGTTAGGTTGTTGATCTTGGTTTTTTCCTCTCCGTGTATTACACGGGTAAGGGTTTTCTTCTCCTCATGTATTACTTGGTAGGTTGTTACTTTTTACTATTTCTTCTAAATAATCTGCTCTTGTCAGTCCTAAGCATTCAGCAGCGATACCCAGTGCTTTCCAGGTGTCATCAGTCAGTCTCAATGAGCGTACTTGACGGTAATCATCGTTTTTCAGGGCGAATTTCCCTTGAATATCCCGTTTCAGCATGACCTTTCCCATGTAATACACCGTTAGGCTAACAAATTTCTACCGTGTATTACATGGGAAAATTAATTTTCTACTTTGACTGTTTTTTTGACCCATAAGATGGACATCTACTTTCTGAAGCATATCTATGCCAAAAAGCTCACTTGTTCCTTCAAATCACA